>NZ_JANSJH010000065.1:0-16070 GCF_047462495.1 Synechococcus sp. H55.2
TGGAATATAACTGACGAAGCCGCTCGCTACGTCAAGTCCTAGCTCCCCTCTCCCTGAGGGAGAGGGGCTGGGGGTGAGGGCCTCAGGGAGAGGGGCCGGGGGTGAGGGGTCGCCTCTAGGGCCGGAGTAGGTCGGCGGATCCAGCGCCGGGGATCGGCAAGCGTTGCAGCGGTTCTGGGGTGGGCGGGGCAGGGACAGGGTTCAAGGCGGTGGGAATGTACAGGGGCTTGGGATCGGGATCCCCGCCGAAGGCCAGCAGAATGGCCCGCAGCAGGGCCTGTCGCTGTTGCCGGGTCAGGGCTTGCACGGCTGCCTTGTCTTGGGCATAGGGGTTAACCGTCAGGCGCTCGGCACCCGGGTAGCGCTGGGCAACTATCGGCTCATTGGCGTCCAAATAGTCCGCTAGCGTCAGTTGCCAGTCAAAGCGGTCGGTAGGAGAGCGACCGACCACCTGCAGGTGGTAGACCATCATCCGCCGCACTAAGGTATCTTCCTCGGGCGCGGGGCCGCCGTCATTGGGGTTCACGGGGGTATAGCCATTTTCCAGCGGCAAATCTGGCAAGGCCGCGTAGACCTGCCGCGCCGCCTCAGGGATCAGCCGCAACTGGGCATAGGCAGGGCCGGATCCCAGTAGAGCCACAGCGGCAATAACAGCCCAACCCCGCAAGAGAGCGTCTTTTCTCACTCTGCTGACTGCAAAACTCTTTTTTACTTGTAGCAAACTGGATCCCTGTCTTCCCGATCTCTCGGCAAGCTCAACAAGCTGGCCCGCAGCCTTGGGTGAGCTTTAGCTTAATCGGCGGGAAGCCCGTACTCTATCGGTTCGCGCAGCGTGGCGTAGGCCATGTTGTGTTGACTCAACGAAGATGAGGGTCGGGGGTCGTTCACTCAATGCTCAATCCTTCGATCACCTGTGGTTGAGAGCGTGGCTTAAGGGGAGCAGATTGGGCCAGGCGATCCCGTTGGCGATGCGCCTGAAAGTGATTTTGCCACAAGCCGAGGATATCTAGGGTTTCGCCACCATGCTGGGTGTAGCGCTGCCGCACTTTACACAGAACAGGGGTATTGACACACACACCGGAGACGATTACCTGACCCTTGCTCAAAGCCGGCAATTCTTGGAGCAGATCCCGTCCGGCAGCCTCAACGCTGTGGCGCAGGTTTTCTTGATCGGAAGGGTTGACGATTCGCATCAAAAATTGGCTCATGCATTGCGACAGAATATCCGAGTCCAACTTGCCGGGGCGTTGCGTAATGAGACCTACTCCCAGTCCAAACTTGCGTCCTTCGCTAAGGATGGTGCGCAACACCTGCTTGCAGCGGGAAGGCTCGTGGGCAGGGGCAAAGCGATGGGCCTCTTCCAACAAGATAAAAACAGGATAGGGCAGGTAATTTTCATCCCCCGGCTGGATCTTGCCTTTATGGGTGTTAATGCGGGCGTAATTGGCCTGGCGCAGAATAGCAGCGGCAATCACCTGCTGCTCTTCCTGGCTAATCTCGTGCATTTGTAAGATGGTTACCTGCCCTGGCTCAAACAAATCCTTTGGAGCCAGGTGTTCTACATTGCTGAAATAGGGAGAGCGATCGATCTGCTCCAGCTTCCACTCCAGGGCAGGTGCTGAGGATCCTTGAGATCCATCTTCCTTGGAATCCGCTTCGTTGACGGCGTCGATCAGATCCTGAATCGTCCAACGTACCGGATTAAACTGGGTAACCTTGCGGAAAGCCTTCTCTAGGAAAGATTTCTGCCGGTCGGTGGTCTCTGGCAGGAGGGTAAGGATATCGAAAAAGTTGAGAGAAGACACGCGGATCTTAATTTCTTGTGGGGAGAGAACCTTAACCTTAGGGCGGTAGCCGTCTTCGCCCAAAAACTTGGGGTGGGACTGCATCTCTGCCAGCGTATGGTATTCCCCATGAGGATCAAAAATAAGAACAGCAGCCCGGTTTTTGGGCAACATCAACTCTTCAATCAAGACCCCCGCCGTATAGGATTTTCCGGATCCCGTCCCTGCCAAAATAGCCAGATGGGTGCTAACCATTTCCTTGACATCCAGCACCACGGGCACCGCTCCCTCATCGCGCAACAGCAAACTGCCCAAGTGAGCGCCCCCAATGGCTGTTTCATCCCGTTTGTTCAAAATCGATTTCAGCAGACGATTGGAGGCCAAAAAGACTTTGGCACCGGGATCCGGAGGGCGACGGGGGTTAATAAAGCCCATGGCGCGGTGAAAATAGCCGATGACCTCGACGGTAACTGCGTAGATTTCTGGGTTGGGATGGGTAAAGCCCACCAAAGCCACAATGGTGCTGGGATCGATCTCGGTGTCGGCAAAGATGCGATCGGGAATGTGATCCAAAAGCTGGACTTGGCTGATTTTGCCTAGGATTTGCAGGGTTTGGGACTGGAGATCCCGCACTTCATAGTAGACAAAATCGCCTACCCTTACGGCTTGGGTATTGGAAGTGATAAACACATATTGGTTGGGGGTTTCACCGGGGCCCTTGACGGTGCCGATTACCTCTGGGGCCTCTTCATCAGAGGAGAAAACAGCTTTTGGATAGCGCCCATTCTCAGAGGGCTGAGGCATCCCTACAGTTTTTTTGGTCATCAGCGCATCGCTCCTACGGTCATTTTCCAGGCCAATTCTTTGCTTAGAATTTGCAGGGCCCGCTGTTGGGCTGGATCGGAAAACATGGGTATGATATCGTTCAAGACTTGATAAATAAGGTGGTCAGCAAAGTTGCCACCGCTGCTCAAGAGCAATCCATAATACGAAAACTGGGTTTGACCTTGGGGATCTTGGTGAAAACGTAGGATTTCTTCTTGGCTCATGCGAAAAACGGGTGTGTTTACGGGCACCACCACGCGCGGGATCCCTTGCCGGCCACAGCCCCGCTCTTCGTCCAAAGCTCCGATGAGAACCACCGAAAGCAGTGTGCGCACCTCGTTTTGTAAATCAGGGGAAAAATAGGGATCCGGCTGGCTGGAAAGGCGTGGGCCGGAGTTGAGAAAGAGTGGGTTGACAATTTGGGTGTTATAGACCAGACCCACAGCCCAGTGCCGTTGATCGCTCTCCAGCTTAACAAAGCTGCCAAAGCCATAGTCGTCGGGAGAGGGAGGATTCTTGACTTCTAAGATGTCATCCACCTGCACTACGTAGTCGCAGTGATTGTTGGAGCGAACCACCTTGCCCAATCTCATCGAACCCGCCTCCGCTGCAGTTTACTCACCGTTTTCTGAGATAACCTGAGGCTGAGCTTCTCGCGGCTTGCCCAATCTTGCATCAGGCGCAGGAAAAGGTTGCGATCTTCGTTGCGAATGACGGCTATTTGATCGGCTGTCTCCAGCACATAAGGATAGCCTCTTCCAATGATCACCTCGCAGCGCACCAGATCCACCACCCAGTCCAAAAGTCCTGCCTCATAAACCCAAACCGGTATCTCCAGCCGGGCCGGAAAGTTGTTGTTGGTGCGCAAATAAACAAATCCCACCCGCTCCCGCATTTCTTGGTAGGAGTTGAGGATCCCATCTTGAGGGTTGAGGCTGCCGCCACGAGCGCAGATAAAAAAAGGCGTGCGCTCCCCCCACTCTAGCCAGGGGCTGAGCAATTGGGCATCGTGGAGCTGAGGAGCTTCAGGAAGATCGAAGCAATGCCGCAGCAATGTCACCAGATCCGAGGTATAGGTGGTGTCGATGTAGGCAACGATGGGGATCCGGTTTTGCTCGCTGGCCCGCAGCACCTGGAGTAAACACTGTACGTAGAAATCTCGGCTTTCCGGCTCAAAAGCTTCCGCGAAGGTAGCCACTAACGCCCCATCTAAAAAGGCCAACTTTCGGGATCCAGGCTGAGCTCTCCGGATATATTCCACCAGCTTTTCTGTTTCCATTTGAAAGCGGCGCATGTTGACAACGCGCTCTTTAGGCTCGCCGCTGCTATCGGATCCCAAATCCTTTGGAGTCAGTACATCGACTTGAATATCTTTTTCGTACAGGCCTTGGGCAGAGTGATGATTCTCATACCAGCCGATCTGCACCAAGGCCACTGGGATCGACAGATCCTTGCTGGGATAAATCTGGGATCCGTCTACTGCGAAGGTGGGAATGTTTTTGATAACCGACCTTGCCCATTCACAGCTTTCTTCATAGTTAGTCCATTCTTTCTCAAAAGGGATCTTCCAACTGGAGTAACGATCCCATTCCTCAGTGGGCAAAGCACCTGGAAAAGAGAATAGAGCAATTTTTTCGGCAATCTCTAAACTCGACCACTGGCACAAGCTTTCCATGGCCTGCCGATACCATTCTCTGCGCTCCGATAGCCCTTGATCAAAAGTGGCAAAGGCTTCTCGCTTTTGTTGCAGTACCGCCAGGATCCGGTCGGCTCTAAACACCATAGGTGGGATCCCTCCTCATCTGGTCAGAGCCGGAGTGCCTCTCCACCCGAATGATGTTCTCCGTTACTTGCTCAAAGGTATCATCGTGGCTGATTACAAATAGCTGCTGAAAAGATCGCAAATTGGTGATGGCCTCTGCCAGCCGCTGTCGCCGCTGGGCGTCCATATTGGTGGTGGGCTCATCAAAGAAGGCGATGTCCAGTTGCCCCAGCACCTTGAGCAAAGCCAAGCGCACCGCTAGGGCCGCTGACATTTGCTCCCCTCCTGAAAGGCTGGCAAACCGTCGCTTACGACTGCCGGCTTCCTGAACCCAGATCTCATAGTCGGTTTCCCAGGTCAGGGTGATGTTGGAGCGGTTGAGAATTTCGCGGAAGAGGTGATCGGCGGTATCGTTGATCTGCTGCAGGTAGTGCTGGGTAACTTGAGGGCCAGCCTTTTTATAGGTATCTCGGCTAAATTTGATAAAGCGATGTAGGCGTTCTTTCTCATTTTTTTCTGCCTCAACCTGCTTTAAGCTTTCCCTGACCTGTTCCAGCTGCCGCAACCTTTCCTGGATTTTGCTCAGTTGAGGAGCTAAGCTCTCCAGCCGGGCTTGAGCTTCGGCTTTTTGGATTTGGGTGGTCTGCAAAAGGGCTCGAAGGCGCTCATGCTCCTGTGGTTGATACAGAGCAGCCAAGGGATCCCGCTGCAACCGCAGTTGGGACAGTTGAGCTTGCAACTCCTGTTGTTGGGCGCTTAGCTCGGCCAGCTTTTGTTCCCGTTCGGGAAGCAATTTGGCGATCGGCTCGGCCCGCAGATAATGCTCGTGATCCAATCGGTATCGTTCACGTTGTTTCTGTAGGGATCCCAGCTCTCGATCCAGGTGCTCGGTTTGGGATAGGGCCTCGTCAATAGGGCCGAGCGTTGCTTCCAAATCCCGAAGCTGCTGCAGACACTCGGCCTGCATTTGCAAATACTGCTTTTCCTGTTTTAACTCTGCTTTGAGCCGCTCGGCTTGACTTCTGGGATCCCCCAAAGATTTCAAGGCTTCAGCCGCTTTTTCGATTTGAGCCTGCAGTTGATCCCTTGAACCTTGAGCACTTTCCCATTGGCCAATTTGAGCCTGTTTCTCTTGACCAGCTTTTTGCAGCTGCTCCAGTAGCGCTTGGGCGGTTTTGAGTTCCTCTTTTCGTTGCGGCAAGCTTTGGGCAAGGGCCTGCAAGCGAATAACGGTTTCATAGCCGCTGCGATGGCCTTTTTGCTCCTCCCGCAAATCGGCAATTCTGTCCTCTAGATCCCGAAAAGGCTCAAGCTGTCGTTCCAGATTTTCGAGCTGTTGCTGGAGTTGGTGGATGTGCTTTGTGAGCTGTTGGTATTCTTGCTCCACTCTGGGCTTGCCATTCAGCTCTTTTTCCAGACGTTGGATTTGTCCCTTGGGATCCCCCAGGGCTTGGAGCGCCTGACCGATTTCCTGTTGTTGCCGCAGGAAGGTTGGCTCGGCCTCAAGGCTCCAGTGAAGGTCATCAATTTGGCTTTGCCGTTCAGCTTGCAATTGCAGCAGCCGTTCTACTTGGGCTTCCAAATCGGGGATTTGTGCGGTTAGGCCGAGCAAGGGTTGCAAAGTCCTGAGTTGTTTTTGGATGTCGGCCAACTGCTGATGAAGTTGGGGTTCGGAAGTTTGGGGAGCCAGATCTTGCAAAATGTGATGGATGGACTGGAGCAACTGCTGGCTAAGCGCTGAAGATTGGGCAAGCACTTCCGGGATCCGCTGCCACAGAGGTTGAAGTTGGGGATAATTGTGTTGCTGCGCTTCCAATTGGCTCAGAAGTTGTTGGATGCTGTGGTGCTGTTGAGCAAAGCGATTCGAGCCCTGCTCAAAGATGGCTTGTAGCTCCTGTTGAAATTGACGAGCTGCAGCAATGCGGCTGAGCTGAGTTTGCAGGCGCTCCTGTTGAGCTTCGAGCGTAGGAATGGCGGCTACGCGATCCAAATCTGCCTGCCGTTGTCTCAGTTGGAGTTGGAGTTGTTCCAATTGAACTTGGCCTTGTTCCTGTTCCGTTTCCCGTTGTTTGAGTTCAAGGCGCAGGGTCTGAAAAGAAGCCAACTTCTGGCTGATTTGGAAGTGGCGTTGCTCTAGGGCAGTCTGCTGTTCGCATAGAGGCTGTAGCTCAAGTTTTTCTGCCGCCATTTTTTGAAAAATCTGGAGCTGATGCTGATATTCGGATCCCCGCAGCTCTAGTTGATGGAGTTGATGTTGCAAAGTTTCCCGCTGAGCCAGTAGGGTTTGTCGGGCTTGCCGCAGCGCTTCCTGATCGGCGATGAGGGCTTCCAGCTCCAGATAACGGTTGTGGGCTGTCTGATGCTGCTGACAAATGACCTGTGCCTGCTCCGCCTCTTGCACTCGATCTTGCAGGAGTTGGCACCGCTGGGCATGGGCTGTCCATGCTGCCCGGAGTTGTTCCCATTCGTGGTGCAGTTGTAGCAAAGTGTTGAGTTGTTGAGTCCAATAGATCTGTTGATGTTCCAGCTCTTCTTGGGCTTGAATTTGCGGAGTCAGCTCCTCCAGCTCCTGCTTCCAGCGCTGTTGTTGGCTCAGCTTTTCTTGCAGTCTGGCCAGTTGGTTTTCAATGTTTTGCTTTTGCAAGAGCAAGGCATCGCGTTGTTTCAACCACTCCAAGCGCTGCTGTTGCTGTTTTTCCAGCTCCCGCAACTGAGCTTCTATGGCCAAAAAGCGCTGGGATCCCTCTTGATACTGCTGTTGTTGTGCTTGGGCTTGCCTGGCTTCTTCCCACAGCTTTTCCGCCTGCTTAAGAGATACATCCAGCAGGGATCCCTTTTGCTCCAGTTGGGCAATCCGGTGATCCAAAGTTTGGATTTGCTCCAGCAATTTCTCCAGTCGCTCAATTTCAATCTTGGCCTGATCCAGGGTGTGAATCGACTGACTCAAGCGCCCTTGCCAATGACCTAGTTCTTGCTGGATTTTCTGCCGCTCGGTTTGGAGCGGATCCCATTCCTGTAGCTGTTGACGCAGCAACTCAATTTGATGATGAATCGCCTGGACTTGTGCTTCGCTGTATTTTTCGACCGCCAACAGATCTTTGGCTACTTGCTGGTACTCCTCTACTTTTAAGATGCGATCGAAAACTTCTTTGCGATCTCGACCTGTTTTGAGAAAGTCTGCTGTGAAAGTCCCTTGGGGCACCCCAATCGTTGTGGCGAATAGCCGCGCCAGATCGGTACCGGCAGGTACGCCCAAATGTTGCCTCAGCCACGGCAGTACATCGGATTTGCGCTCATACTCCAGGCGCTGCTTCAGTTGCGGATCGAAGAGGCGATATCCCTGGCTAACGCTGCGGCGAACATCGTAGGTGCGCTGATCCCATTGGGAGATAAACTGCACGGTCACCACCGCGTCACTGGCGCCAGAGCGAATGATTTCTTCTTGACTGTAGGGGCAGTAGTCGAACAAAACCCAGGCAATGGCCTCCAGAATGCTGGTTTTGCCCGCTCCGTTTTCTCCGCAAATGGCATTAATGCCTGGCTCAAACGTGAAGATGGCGTCCTCGTGCGACTTGAAGTTCTGTAGAGCCAGAGAGAGGATCCGCATGGTCAGTCTTCTTCCCCCAAAAATGCGTCCCTCAGGTGAGCGTATACTTCCGCTTCGCCTTGTCCATCTAAGACTCTTGCTTTGAGATCCAGGAGTAGCCGCGCCAGCTCTTCGCTGCGCTTGCGATAGTGGGCATGGCTGCTCAGCAGATCCCTGTAGATTTTCTCTTCAATTTGTAGCCTTTGTCCTTCTTCTTCCAGAGAAAGAGCAGCGGATCCGATCTCCAAGGGAGTAGCCTCAAAGCGAAGCAGGACGAGCAAGGCGCCGGTAATCTGCTGAATCTGCTTCTGTAGGGCGCGGCTGTCCAGCTCGTGCTTGGCAAACCCCACCTGCCCCACCAGGCGCAACTCCACCATCGGCTCCATCTCGTGTTCCTGAAGACGGGATCCCCTGGCCAGGGCAATGGCTGCCGCTACCATTTGCTCGGGAGTTTCTCGGCCTTTGGCTTCGAGAGACAGCCGCCGGCGGGGCCGCTGATAGTAGTCTTGTAGCAGCTCGGCTTGGGGCGGGCCATCTCCCCAGCGGACGCGGTAGGCTCCCCGCGGAAAATCCCATTCGGCGGTACTGTTGGCCTCCAGGGATCCCGGATTGAAGATCCACCCGCCCTCAGAATAGCTTTTGTGAATGTGTCCCAAGGCCAGGTAGCCCACCCCCGCTTCCCGCAAAGGCAGCAGATCCCGGTAGCGCAAAGCCCCTTGATAACGGGCCATTTGGCCCTCCAGGCCATGGTGGAACATCAACACCACCCGTTCTGGGCCGGGGGGCAATTGTCGAATGGCCGCCGCCAACTGTTCAATCGACCTAGGGGCTGCCGATCCGTACCACTGGGATCCGATCACCCGCACCCCACAGGGCAAATCCAGATACCCGCCCCGCCCACCTGACCAGGGGCGTAGCTCCAGGCCCTGTTCCCCGGCTTCCGGCTCCAGCAAGATCAACTCTCCGTGATCAGCCAAGTACCTCAGCCAACTGGTCTTGACGCCATAGGGGCGGTTGTCGTGGTTGCCCTCGATGGCCAACACCGGGATCCCGGCCTGCTTCAGCTCGCGTAAGACGATCTGGGCTTGGTTGAGAACGCTGGGCTGAATCTGCCGATGCTCGAACAGATCCCCGGCAATCAGCACAAAGTCCACCGGATCTTGAATGGCATAACGCCGGACAACATCTCGAAAAGCCAAAAAGAAATCCTTGCTCCGCTCCGGGCTGTCGTAGCGGTCATAGCCCAGATGCACATCGGCCAGGTGCAAAAATGTACAGCTTGGGCAGGCCATCTCCAGAGCACCTCGGCAAATTGCCCACAGTTTAGCAAACTCACCTCGCCCAGATATGGGGATCTCCTTCTCTAAATGATCGGGTTCACCGCGGGCATCTCCACTAGGGGTAGGCAGCGGCTGAGGCAACCCCGCCATGAACAGCTCCCGCGAGTTTCTTTAGGTGGAATTGATCAGATCCATGATATTGTGCTTCATCTTGTTGCAAATGTTATCAAGGGGCAGGTCATTGGGATCCCGGCCAAAGGGGTTTTCAATTTCGATGCCAATCTCTTCAACGCCAAACAGCATAAAGGCCAGAAACCCGACAATCGGGCCGGTCATCCAACCCAAGCCCTCCACCATCTGAAACGGCAAAGACAAACAGTAGAGCAACAACAATTGCTTCAGATGGAGGGCATAGGCCATGGGCATCGGGGTCAGCAAAATGCGCTCGCAAGCCCCTAGCGCCTCCACCATGCTGTTGAGCTGCTCCACCATGATCGTAAGCTGGTAGACCTCAACGCGGCCCCTTTGGTATTGGCGTTGCAGGTAATCTCCGATCCAAAAGGCAATTTGCAAAGGGGGATGGTTGAGGCTTTTGAGGCGTTGCAACTGCTCCGGGCTGAGGAGGGGCTGAAGCTCATCCGCCAAGAATTCTTGGCGCAGATGTTGCTTCATGGCGATGGCAAAAGCGGGCAGTAGATAGAGGATCTTGATTTTCTCTTCCCGATCGCCGGGCTGCTTTTCTTCAATGGCCACCCAAATTAGGCGGGCTAAGTTGCGCACATTGTTCACCACGGCTCCCCAGGCTTTTCGCCCCTCCCAAAAGCGTTCGTAGGCGGTGTTTGTCCGAAATACCAGCATCAAACCCAGAACGATGTTGGGCACAAAGGCCACCAACGAGGACAACGCCAGGGGCAGCCCCAGTTTGTAGAAAACGGAAACCAGCACCCCAACCAAGCTGCAGACGAGGGTGCGGGGCAGCACTGCCGGTACAACTGAGCCTTGCAACTGCAGGGCCAGGCGAAACCAACGCAGCCCCTCTCCTGAGAGATATTGGCGAATCATGGGTAATGTCGGCAAGCTTGCCCCCTGATCCTACAGCCACAGCCATTCCTGCAGTCTTTCCCGGTCATGGCTGAGCGGCAGGGATCCAGAAGTTGCTCTGCAACAGAGGCGGGCCTGTGGGCGACTCGCTCCCTCCTGCCGGTTCGAGGGTGATCCAAAGGCGGGTCGGCTGCTGGGAAGGGGTGGGTTGGCTGAGCCATTGCAGGGATCCCTCGGCGTTGACGGCGAAGGTGCCGGCGCTTTCCAGCCGTCGTCCCCCTCCCTGCATATCCGACTCCAGCCACAGTTGGTAGGTGCTGCCCAGAGGAGCAGGGGGCATTTCTGAAGCCAAGAGCAGCACCTGCTTGGCACGGGGCGACCAGAGAGCTTGCACCAGGAAGGGGTTGCGGAAGTTGGGATCCCGCAAAATGGTTCTCTGCACCTGCGGTTGGCGCTGCCACTCTTGGTAGAGCCGTTGAATGGCCACTGTCTCTCCCCCGATTTGGGATCCCAGCCGCCAGTAGGCCGCCGTTATGGCCAGCGCGTAGATCCCCAACGCTGCCAAGCCGCCCCAGAGAAGACGTCGCGGCCACAAAGGAGGTGCGACCCGGATGGAGGCAGGGGCGGGCAACCAGCTCCAGCGCCGCAAGCGTTCTTGGGCTTGAAAGGCCGTCAACTCGTAGAGCCACAGAGCCACCGAGCGATCCCGCTGCAGATCGAAGGCCTCTGCATGTCTCCAGCAGAACGCAAACACCTGGCGCACCACCTCTTCGGCTTGGTGAGGCTGCTTGAGGGTAGCCAGCGCGATCTCCAGCAGGCGCTTCTGGTAGCGATCCTTGAGCAAAAAGTGGCTGCGGCGATCCCGCAGTTGGATCTGGCGCATCAGCTCGAAATCGGTCGGCTCCGCCATAGCCCTCCATCGGCTGCGCCTGCCCGGCCCGGCTTTGGATCAAGCGGTAGCGCCAGGCTGGCAGCTTTTTCAGAAATATACACCAGCCCTGGAGCCAGCTCACCGGCAAGCTGGCCTATTTTGTCATGGCTGGCACGGATCTCTTAACCGGGATCCCGGCCATGCGACTTTATTGGATCAGCTTCTACACAACAAGGGGATATCCTCAGGCGGCGTCCTTCTCGACCACCTTCTCCGCCTCTGTGCCGGCAACAGGTTCGTCATCGCTGCTGGGGTTGTTCATCTCTTGTTTGAAGCTGCGCAACGCTTTGCCAAAGGCGCTGCCCAACTCCGGCAGCTTCTTGGGGCCGAACACGACCACCGCGATCACCCCAATCACGGCCAGCTCTGGCAGGCCCATGCCGAAGATGCTCACGGCCAGGATAGGTTCGCTCGACAGCAGGATAGCCATAAGTCCCCAAAACCCCAAAAACAAGACAAGCCGACCAACCCAGCTTAGGAAGGGATCGATCCGTCTCACTTTAGCAAGTTCTTCTCCCTTGGAGAAAGGGTTTGGCTGGTGCAGGAGCTTGTCGTCGTTCCGCTCCTGGGCCGACTTGGGAGGAGATCGATAAGATGGAGCTAGTTTTTGTGGATCCCTCAGCTCTGCAGCCGTTGGCCATTTTCTCACCCCCAAACGCCATGTCTGTCCCTTACGATCTCGTGGTCATCGGCGCCGGCGCGGCGGGTCTGGTGGTGGCCAGCGCTGCTGCCCAACTGCAGGCCAAGGTGCTGCTGGTGGAGGCCAGCGACCGCCTAGGCGGGGACTGCCTCTGGTATGGCTGTGTGCCCAGCAAAGCCCTCCTGTGCGTGGCCCACACGGTTCAGCGGCTGCGCCGGTCTGTTGCCGCCGGCTGGGTTGCTTCTCCCAGCCCAGCAGGGATCGCGGTGGATTATCTCAAAGTGTACGAACATATTCGCGCCACCCAGAGCTACATTGCCAACCACGCGGATTCGCCAGATCGCTTCCGCCAACTGGGGGTGGAACTGGTGTTTGGCAAGGGGCGCTTTGTGGATGGGCGCACCTTTGAAGTGGCGGGAAAGCGAGTGCAGGCGCGGGCTTTTGTGGTGGCCACCGGATCCCGTCCGGCGGTTCCCCCTTTGCCTGGCCTGGCCGAGGCGGGCTACCTGACCAACGAGTCGATCTTTGATTTGACCCGCCTGCCTCGATCGGTGGCGGTGATGGGGGCGGGGCCGGTGGGCTGTGAGTTGGGCCAAGCGCTGGCCCGTCTGGGATCCGAGGTGACCCTCATTGCCAGCCGCGATCACATTCTGCCCAAAGTAGATCCGGAGGCCGCCCAGGTGGTGCAGCAGCAGTTGGCCCAAGACGGGATCCGCCTCCTCACCCAGGTGCGCGCTGTCCGCGCTGGCCAGGAGCAGGGGGAAAAATTGCTCTACCTCAAGGCCGGCACAGGCTCTGCCGTCGGCCAGCTCTCCGAGGCAGGCGAGGCGGTGATCCGCGCGGAGGAAATCTTGGTGGCTGCCGGTCGGATCCCGAATGTGGAAGGGCTGGGGCTAGAGGCTGCCGGCGTGCGCTACACCCCCCAAGGGATCCAGGTGAACAGCAAGCTGCAAACCAGCAACCCCCGCATCTACGCCTGTGGAGATGTCATCGGCGGGCCGCAGTTCACCCATGTGGCGGCTTACGAGGCGGCGGTGGCCCTGGTCAATGCCCTGTTTTTCCCCATCAGCCGGGCGCGTTACCAGGTCATTCCCTGGGCCATCTTTACCGAGCCGGAGCTGGCTCAGGTGGGTCTCACGGAAAGCGAGGCCCGGCAGCAATACGGCAAAGACGTGATGGTGCTCAAACAGGAGTTTGCCGAGGTGGATCGGGCCCAGGCAGAAGCGGCCCCCCTCGGCTTTGCCAAGGTGATCTGCCGGCGCAACGGCCAGATCTTAGGGGCCCACCTGGTGGGATCCCAGGCTGGCGAGCTGATTCACGAGGTGGTCTTAGCCATGAGCCGGCAGCTGCCCGTCTCTGCCCTGACAGGGATCCACATCTACCCCACCCGCTCGCAGGTCAATGCCAAGGTGGCCCTGCAGTACCGCAAGCAACAATTGGCCGCCAATCCCCGCCTGCAGAACTTCCTGCAAGGGTTCTTCGCCTGGAGACGGGCCTGGAGCTGACAGGCCGCTAGACTGGAATCAGTCGTTTGCTGAGACTTCATCGATGGGCTTTTTCCTGTCTGCCGAACAAGTGGGTCAGTTGGTCTGCAATCAATGGCAGGATCCCTATGCCGTTTTGGGGCCACAGCAGATAGAAGAGGCCGGGGAATCTTTTTGGTTGGTACGCGCCCTAGTGCCCAATGCAAAACAGGTTTGGCTGGTGGAACGATCCAGCGGCCAGGCCCACCCGATGCAGCCGCTGCACCCGGAAACGTTGTTTGAGCTGCGCTTTGCGCCTGGCACGCCGCTTCCAGACTACTTTCTGCGGGCGCAACGGGTCTGGGATCCGGAGGGGCAGCACCTAGAAGAATGGGAGGATCCCTATCGCTTTCCCATCGAGAAGGTCAACCACATCGGCGAGCTGGATCGCTACCTCTTCAACGAGGGGAATCACCACCGCATTTACGAGAAGCTGGGCGCCCATCCCATCAGCGTAGATGGGGTTCAGGGAGTCCACTTTGCCGTCTGGGCCCCCAACGCCCGCAATGTCAGCGTTATCGGCGACTTCAACCACTGGGACGGGCGCCAACACCAGATGAAGCGGCTGGGCGAAAGCGGCATCTGGGCCGTGTTCATCCCCGGCATTGGGCCAGGAGCCATCTACAAGTACGAGGTGAAAACCTCCTGGGGGGATATCTACGAAAAATCGGATCCCTATGGCTTTCAGCAGGAGGTGCGACCCAAAACCGGCTCGATTGTAGCCGACCTCAACACCTACACCTGGCACGACCAGGAGTGGCTGGAAAAACGGGCTGCCACCGACCCGCTGCGCTCGCCGATTTCGGTGTACGAGGTGCATTTGGGATCCTGGATGCACGCTTCCACGGAAGACCCGTCCCCCGATGGGCACCTGGTGTCGGTGGATCAAAAGCCCAACACCCGCTTTCTCACCTACCGGGAGCTGGCAGACAAGTTGATCCCCTATGTCAAGGAGCTGGGCTTTACCCACATCGAGCTCTTGCCGGTAGCCGAACACCCCTTCGACGGCTCCTGGGGCTACCAGGTAATCGGCTACTACGCGGTAACCTCCCGCTACGGATCACCGCAAGACTTTATGTACTTTGTCGATCGCGCCCACCAGGCTGGCATTGGCGTGATTGTCGATTGGGTGCCGGGGCATTTTCCCAAAGATGGGCATGGGCTGGCCTTTTTCGATGGCACCCACCTCTACGAATACGCCGACCCTCGCAAAGGAGAACACAAAGGTTGGGGCACTTTAGTGTTCAATTATGGCCGCAACGAGGTGCGCAACTATCTGGTGGCCAACGCCCTTTTTTGGTTTGAGAAATACCACATCGACGGGATCCGAGTGGATGCGGTGGCCTCAATGCTTTATCTGGACTATGACCGCAAAGACTGGATCCCCAATTGCTACGGTGGGCGAGAACATTTGGAGGCGATTGACTTCTTCCGCCAGCTCAATACCCTCATTTTTAAGTACTACCCCGGCGCTCTTTCGATTGCCGAGGAGTCTACCGCCTGGCCGATGGTAACCTGGCCAACCCATGTGGGCGGGCTGGGCTTTAACCTCAAGTGGAACATGGGCTGGATGCACGACATGCTGGACTATTTCCGCATGGATCCCTGGTTCCGCCAGTTCCATCACAACCTAGTGACTTTCAGCCTCATGTATGCCTTCAGCGAAAATTACATGCTGGCTTTTTCCCACGATGAGGTGGTACACGGCAAGAGCCACATGCTGGGCAAAATGCCGGGGGATCACTGGCATAAGTTTGCCAGCCTGCGGGCTTTGTACGGCTACATGTTCACCCACCCCGGCAAGAAAACCTTGTTTATGAGCATGGAGTTTGGCCAGTGGAACGAGTGGAATGTGTGGGCAGATCTAGACTGGGGGCTGCTGCAATATGAGCCCCACGCCAAACTGCGCCACTACGTGGCCAGCTTGAACCATCTGCTGCGTTCGCAACCGGCCCTCTACACCCAAGACACCAAGCCAGAAGGGTTCCGCTGGATCGACTGCAGCGACCATCGCGGCATTGTTTCGTTCATCCGCTATGCAGAGGATCCCAAGGAATGGCTGGTGGTGGTGTGTAACTTTACGCCGGTGGTCTGGCCGAATTACCGCATTGGGGTGCCGCAGCGAGGGTTTTACCGGGAGCTGCTCAACAGCGACGCGGTGGAGTTCTGGGGCAGCGGCGTCGGCAACTTGGGGGGCAAGTGGACGGATGACTGGGCCTACCACAACCTGCCCTACTCCCTCGATCTTTGCCTGCCGCCCCTCTCTACTCTGGTGCTGAAATGGCAGCCGTCGCAGCCGGCTGAGTCCCAAAATTGACATTCCCTCAGCCCTGCCGCGCATCTGTGAGGACAGGGCTTGGGATCCAGTTTTTGGGGGATTGGAAGAATAACACTCAAGATACTAGGGGCAGGTTTGTTTTGTGAGGATTTCAGCAGTGGCCGCAGCCACCCGCTCCTGCAACTGCCGTCGCCGTGAGTCGGTTGGGTCAGAGCCAGGCACCCGCACCGTGTACCGTTGCTACACCGAGTTGCCCCCCACCGCCACAGGATGAGGCCAGGGATCCCGTGCAACAGGCGGTGAGAAGATAAGAGCCGAGGGAGACAACGCGCTCGGGCGGCAAGGGATTTTTTCCAGCTCCTCTGCCCCATCTGAGCTAGAGTAAACGCGGTCCAGGGAACCGGTAGGCTGGATACAGCT
>NZ_JANSJH010000066.1:0-4953 GCF_047462495.1 Synechococcus sp. H55.2
GGGAGAGGGGCTGGGGGTGAGGGAGTCCCTCAGGGAGAGGGGCTGGGGGTGAGGGCAGCACCTACTTTTGGTCGGGGCGCATTTGCAGAGGATCCGGCTGTCCTGGATGAAGCGTGTTGATCCGGCGCACCATTTGCCACAGCCGTCCAAAGTTACGCTGGTTAAAGTGCATCACCAGCCGCGGCAGATGGGCAATATCTTCCTCAGCTTCTTCCGGCAGGGCCTCGGTTTGCTCGATCCGGCCCCCATCGAGAATGTCGGCAAACTCTTCATTCAAGGTATCCAGAGCTTGGGGCGAGAGTTTGGTATTCAGGCGCAAGACCAAAAGCTCCCGCACGTAGCGATTGCTGTGAAAGACGCGATAAAAATCGACAATCTGCTGGCAGGCATCTCCCACATCATCAGTTAAGGTGTAGAGGAAAAGATCTTCTGGGCTGATTAGGCCGCGGCCAAGCAAGTGCTCCCGCACGTACTCATCCCATTCCTTCCAGTAGCAGCCACCTGTTCTGTCCACCAGCACCAAGGGCATGAGCTTGGTTTTGCCGGTTTGCATTAGGGTTAAGCATTCAAAGGCCTCATCCTGGGTGCCAAAGCCGCCAGGGAAAAGCACCAGCGCGTCGGTTTCTTTGACAAAGAAGAGCTTGCGAGAAAAGAAATACTTGAAGTTGATGACCCGATCACTGGCAGCAATGACGGGATTGGCCATCTGCTCGAAGGGAAGCTGGATGTTGAGCCCAAATGAGTTTTCCAGCCCTGCCCCTCGATTGCCGGCTTCCATGATACCGCCCCCGCCCCCCGTCAGCACCATGAACCCCCGCTGGCTGATGCAGTGGGCAAACAACTGGGCCTGACGATATTCGGGACTTTCCGGCCCCAGCCGTGCCGAGCCGAAAACGGTGATCTTGCGCTGATGGACATAGTTTTGAAAGGCAGCAAACCCCTGTTCCAAGTCCTCAAGAGTGGCCGCCAAGATTTTGGCATCCAAGCGGCTTAGCTCCAGGGATCCCATGCGCTGCAAAGACTGCAAAATCCGCAGCCACGCTGTCCGGTTGGGGTGATGTTCCAACTGCTTTAGGCGGGTCTCAGCGCTGGAAAAAACCTCTCGCAGAAGAGAAGAAACTGAATCGGTCAAGCTGGGATCCAAAGCTCTCTAAGATTCACTCTAATGAGTTCTCGGCACAAAATATCAACCAAGTTCCCATCCAGACCTCAAAAGTTACATTCCGAAACATCTGGGCTCCTGTCCCGGCTACTTCGCCCAGGCCTCGACCCACCTCTGCGTAGCGGTAGTCAGGAGATTTCTTACACCGCCCAGAGGTGAACCCATAAACGCCAAGACAAAGCCTTGAAGTCCTGCCTACTGGCGCCTGTGCTCATCGGCCTTGCGAGTTTTTCACCACAGCAGACGAGCAGAGCGTAGCACAGCAACTTGGTCGCGCACTAAAGTACGGAGCTACCCAGCTTATCTTCTGTGTCGAAGTGCTTTTCCAAAATTGTGGTCAGAGTTGCCTTGGGCACAGCACCGACCACCACATCCACCTTTTGGCCGCCTTTGAACAACATCAGAGTGGGAATGCTGCGAATACCGTACTGACTGGCAGTTTGAGGATTCTCATCAGTATTGATCTTTACAACCTTAACTTTGCCGGCATACTGCTCAGCTATCTCCTGAACCACAGGAGCCACCATGCGGCAGGGGCCACACCAAGGTGCCCAAAAATCGACCAAGACCGGAATATCGCTGCGAAGCACCTCTTCTTCAAAGGTGGCATCAGCGATATCTATTGCTGCAGACATGCTTGGAGAACTCCTGAAACAATACCTATCATGGTTCCTAATCTTAGCACAGCTCTCTGGCTGCTGCCGCCTGCTTCCACCACGGCCTACCCCCTTGCAGAGGGTGCCTCTGGGAACATGGCCCACACCAACGGCATCGCAAAGTATCTGGCTGGGGCTGAAACGGGCTTCTACAGGCTCTATCATCGCTTTAGCGGTGAGGCTGTGATGGGGCCCGAGCGAGGATAATTGCCGTGTCCACACGCTTATCCCCAAAGCCGAGGGCGTGTGCCTCATCTGCACCAGTCCCACGGAAGCCATAGCATGACAAAAAACCCACCGCGCTCTTTGGATAAAACGCCAGACCAGATGCCTGCCCGCGCGCCAGGCGAGAAAACTGGGATCCCGCACACCATGGACGATCCCTCAGTCATCGCAACGAACCTGGATAAGCGCTACCGAGTTCTTGTCGTTGATCCACCTTGGAACCAAGGCAAAACCGGCAAACGCAAGGCTCGTCCCAATCAAACCACAACTCTGGACTATCCCACAATGAGCAAGGAAGAATTGATGAAGTTACCCATCAACCTGTGGGCGGAAGAGCAGAGCTTCTTGTGGTTGTGGGCAACCAATAGCAAGGATCGCAGCACCGGAGAGCCCATCCTGAAGATAGCGTTCGACTTAATGGAAGCGTGGGGATTCACCTTCTATACAATGATCACATGGAATAAGCGTACTGGCCCATGTCCATTTGGACCTTACCAAGTTACCACTGAGCACGTTCTATTCGGATATAAGGGCAAGGCTGTGTTTGATCGAAAACATTTTGGTAAGATGCAGACCTGCTTTACAGAAACTCCGACAACTCATAGCGCCAAACCGGATTCCTTCTACAAGCGTATTGCGGAATATTTTGAAGGGCCGCGCCTTGATGTGTTCGCGCGCCAGGTACGCGATGGCTACGACGGATGGGGCAACCAATACGGTCTGCTGACTCCAGATGCAAAACGACCAAGAGTGCTGCGTCATGCCAAAAGCTGTCAAGATACTCCTGCCGCATGCTAGTTATCGATACCCTGAACCACAGCTTTTTCCGACTTTATGGGAGCGAAGTTGCACATTATCTCGGCATAAGCCTTTGTCCGGGTAGTCATGTACAGAACCCCCTTTAATATAGAAGCGAATCTGTACCCACCAAATCTGGCTGGATCCCTCCAGCAGACCTCAAACGAATACCATCGGCTTGTGCCGGATTTTCTCGAAAGCGGCTGCATCAAAACGGTAAAGAGTTGCCGGTCTGCCTGTTCCCTGGGTGCTTTTCTGGCCGGTATCCCGCAAAATGCCCAGTTTTAGCAAGCGGGCGCGAAAATTGGAGTAATCGGAGAACCCCTCGCCCAAAACGGTGCCGTAAAGCTGATAGACCTCCCCCAGCGTGAAGGTGGCGGGCAAAATATCGAAAGCAATCGGGCTGTACTCTAACTTGGCGCAGAGGCGACGGCGAGCGTAGCGGCAAATTGCTTCGTGGTCAAAGGCCAAAGGGGGAATCTGGTCAGCGGGATACCAGGCAATGCCCTCCACTCCGTCTGCCAGCAGTTGAGCATCCTGGAATCGCACCAGAGCAAAGTAGCTGACCGACAGGTAGCGTAGCCCACAGGCATCCTCGGCCTCGCGGGGATCCCGTTCTGGCCCAGCGAAGGTGTAGAGCTGCTCCAGGTAGAGATTTTTAACACGAATTTTCTCTGCCAAGATGCGGTAGGCCGCTGCCTCTAGGGATTCTGAGCGTCGCACCAGCGTTCCTGGCAGAGCCCAGCAACCGCGGAAGGGATCCTCCCGCCGCCGCACCAGCAGCACCAGAAGGCGATTCTGCTCGGTATCGATGGAAAAAATGACCGCATCCACACCGACGCGGAACTCCGCCAACGCGGTTCGCTCCTCCACTGTGCCGGCAATGATGCGGGATCCCTGCATAGATTGCCACTGCCCCTCCATCAACAGCCTACCCAGTTTGCTGCCAGATAGGGAGCGCCTGGGTCATGCCTCCGGGAGAACGTCGGGCAAAAGGGCGGCTTTTGGGTCAGGTTTGTTTTTGTAGCGGGGATCCCTCAGGCCCAGCAATGGGAAACAGACGACCTTGCCCGATGGCAATTCGAACTCGCGTGCCCACAGGCAGCGCTTCCCGCGCCAGGGCGTGCAATTCTTTGCCAGACTCTGCGATCAAGCAATAGCGATACTCTCGTCCCAAAAACTGTCGATCCCGGATGACAAGGCCGCCCTGAGGGTCAGGATGCAAATGCAACTCCTCCTGCCGAATCATCAGCTCTGCGCAGCGCAAGCTGGGGTCGCGCTGATCTCCCAAAGCCTGAAAGGGGATGTGCGACAGCTCTTCAGCCTGCCAACCGAACTCCCGCCGCTCACAGCGAAGAAAGTTGGCTTGGGTAATAAACTCGGCCACAAAGCGGGTGGCCGGCTCTCGATAGACTTCCTCCGGGGATCCCCATTGCTCAATACGCCCTTCCCGCATCACCGCCACCCAATCGGAAAGGCAGAGGGCCTCTTCCTGGTCGTGGGTGACGAAAATGGCCGAGGTCTGGGTTTGCTTGAGGATTTTGCGGATTTCCTCCCGCAGATAGTAGCGCACCTGCACATCCAGATTGCTGAGCGGCTCATCCAAAAGGATCAGGCTGGGCCTGGGGGCCAAAGCCCGAGCCAGGGCCACCCGCTGCTGTTGCCCGCCGGAAAGCTCGTGCGGATAACGATGGGCGTAGTCCTCTAGACCCACCAACCGCAAGACCTCGTAAGCCCGTTCCCGCGCCTGTTGGGCAGCGCCTCGCAACTCAGGTGAGGAGGAGCGATTGCCGCCCCCCCCTGCCGACGCAAATAGGGTGGCGGGCCGGAGTCCAAACATCACATTGGCCAACACGTCCAAGTGGGGAAACAGGGCAAAATCCTGAAACACCAGCCCCACCCCCCGCTGCTCCGGTGGGATCCATTGCCCCTCCCCGGCCACCACTCGCCCCCCCAGCAGGATCCGCCCGCCATCCGGCTGCTCAAAGCCGGCAATGGTGCGCAATAAGGTGGTTTTCCCGCAGCCCGACGGGCCCACAATCCCCAAGATGTCTCCCTGGGGCAGACGAAACGCCACTTCCTGCAAAACCAACTGCCGCTGGCCGGGAAACC
>NZ_JANSJH010000066.1:5053-11637 GCF_047462495.1 Synechococcus sp. H55.2
GGGATCGGCAAAGCGGTAGCTCTGAGACTGGCCGAGGAAGGGATAGCGGTTGCTTTGGTGGCCCGTTCCCACCCCGATTTGCTGGCGGTGCAGGCGGAGATCCAGGCAAAAGGAGGAAAGGCGGAGGTTTTTCCCATCGACTTGGCCGACTTGCCCGCTCTACCGCAGCAGTTGCAAGCTCTTTTGGATCGATTTGGCGGTTGCGATGTCTTGGTGAATAATGCGGGCGTGGCCTACGTTGGTCCCTTGGCCAACGTAGCTTTATCGGATTGGCAGCGGGTGATTGACTTGAACCTGACGGCAGCTTTTCTCTGCGCCCAAGCCGTCCTGCCGGCGATGCGCCGGCAGCGCTTCGGCGTGATTGTCAACGTCGTCTCGATTGCGGGCAAGCGAGCCTTTCCCAATTGGGGAGCCTACTGCGCCAGCAAGTTCGGCCTGCTGGGCTTTTCTCAGGCCTTGGCCGAAGAAGAACGACAGCACGGCATCCGGGTAACCAGCCTCTGTCCCGGAGCGGTGGATACGCCTCTCTGGGATACGGATACGGTTCAGGTGGATTTCGACCGTTCCAAAATGCTCTCGCCGGAGTGGGTGGCGGACTTGATTGCCTATCTCGTTCGCCTGCCCAGGGGTGCTGTGGTGGAAGATCTCACCCTCATGCCGGCGGCGGGGGCCTTTTAGGCTGGCTCTTCCTGGGGTGGCCTTGCTAGCCCAGTTTTGAGGGTTTCCCGGCCCTGTCTCCCTCGACAAGTTCCTTCAACCCTTCGTTCAACCAAAGGAATATCCTGCTATGACTCTTGCCAAGCCTGGATCCGGTGCCGAATTGCGACTCAACGACAAAGCCAACCTCAAGTCTCGGGTTATTCGCGATCTGTCCCACTCGGCAGAGCAAGAGCCCAGGGGCTCAGAAAGCCTGGATCCGGCGATGGTGGCCGCAGTGGAGACGTTGCTGCGGGGCATTGGGGAAGATCCCCAGCGGGAGGGTCTCAAGAAAACCCCGGAGCGAGTGGTGGCCGCGCTGAAGTTTTTGACCAGCGGCTATCAGCAGTCCCTGGAAGATCTCATCAACGGCGCCATCTTCGACGAGGGCCACGACGAGATGGTGCTGCTGCGGGACGTAACCCTATTTAGCCTCTGTGAGCACCATCTGTTGCCCTTTATCGGCAAGGCCCATGTGGCTTACATCCCCCGTCAAAAGGTGGTGGGCCTGAGCAAAATTGCCCGCATTGTCGAGATGTACTCCCGCCGCCTGCAGGTTCAGGAGCGTCTTACCCGCCAGATCGCGGAAGCCTTGATGACCATGCTGGATCCCTATGGGGTGGGAGTGGTTATCGAGGCTACCCACATGTGCATGGTGATGCGGGGGGTGCAAAAGCCCGGCTCTTGGACGGTTACCAGCTCGATGGTGGGGGTGTTCCAGGAGGATCCCCGCACGCGGGAGGAGTTCTTGAGCCTCATTCGTCACCCGTCCAACTTTTAAGGATCCCGCGGAGCTTTGCCGGCAAGAAAGCTAATCCTCTGCTCAGGCTGGGAATACTAGCTTAAAATCGACGCAGATCCTGCCAGAAGCGAGGCCTGTTATGAGCGAGGTCAGCCCCGAAAATCAATTTCCCACCGACTTAGACTCCGGTTGGAAGCCGCCGACCCCGCCTGTTGCCCAGCGCCCTCCGCGTGCGGCTGCTCAGACGCCGAAGGTGGAGCCCCCAACGCAGTTGGATCCGATACTGGGTGCGGCTGCTCCCCTCCCGCAAGGAACTGGATCGCGCCCTGCCCCCAGTGCGCCCAAACCTATCCTGGGCCGGCCCATCCCGCCGGGCGTGGCTGCCGCTCCCCCGCAGACACCGGTGCCCATGCCCGGCCCTGCCACTCCCCCGCAGATGCCTCTGCCCACTCCTCCTGCCGCTGCGGGTCGGCCTCCGGTGTCGCCCCCCAGTCCGGCTGCTCCGCCTTTTGTGCCCCCAGCTCGCCCCACGGCTGCCGGGCGGATCCCGGTGGCCGCTGCTGCTCCTAAGTCTGCCCCCGCTGGCCCGACGCTGCGCCAACTGGTACAGGAAGCCTACGACAAGGGCTACTCCGATATTCACCTGGGGGTGGGGGAAGTGCCTCGTTTCCGGGATCGGGGGCAGATGGTCTTGAGCAACTACCCGGTCACCACCACCGAGATGTTCTATGGCTGGCTGCGGGAAAGCTTGCCGGAGAATCAAATTCGTCAGTTTGAAGAATGTTTGGAGCTGGATACCGCCATCCAGTACGAGGGTCTGGTGCGTTGTCGGGTCAACTGCTTTGTTTCTCTGCTCGGCCCGGCCATGGTGATGCGTCTGATCCCGCTCAAGATCTTGACGCTGGAACAGTTGCGGGCGCCTGAGGTGTTGAAGCGCATTGCCGAAGAGCACAAAGGCTTGGTTTTGGTGACCGGCCCCACCGGCTCCGGTAAGTCCACGACTCTGGCGGCGATGGTGGACTACGTCAACTCCAATTTTCCCAAGCACATCATTTCTATTGAAGATCCCATCGAGTTCGTCCACCAGAGCAAGAAATCAATGGTGCGGCAGCGGGAGGTCGGCATCCACACCCTGGAGTTTGCCAATGCCTTGAAAGCCTCGCTGCGGGAAGATCCGGACATCATCCTGATTGGGGAGATGCGGGATCGGGAAACGGTGGATACGGCTCTGAAGGCTGGTCAGACTGGCCACTTGGTCTTCGGAACCCTGCACACCAACAGCGCCGTCCGCACCATCGAGCGTCTCTTGGGGATCTACAGGCCGGAGGAGCAGGAGCCAATGCGCCTGCAACTGGCGGAGACTCTAGTAGCAATTATTGCCCAAACGCTGGTGCGCACCACCGATGGCAAGCGGGCAGCGGCCCACGAGATCATGCGCAACACCGATGCCATCCGCGACTACATCAAGCGGGGAGCGGTGGACGAAATTGAGGAGCTGATCGCCGATGGCTCCTACGAGGGCATGTGTACCATGAATCAGTCTCTGTTTAAGCTTTACCAAGAGGGGCGGATTACCGCAGAGGTGTGTCTGGAGGCCGCCCCACGTCCCAACGAGATGGCCCAATGGCTGCGAGGCCGGATTTAGAGCTGGTCTGCCGGCTGGGCCAGGTGCTTGAGGGAAGGTCTATCCTATCCTAAACTGGGAGCAGTTAGCTTGCTAAGTTGTCTTCTCATCTTCTGGGCCAACCTTTGGCTAGGGGGATGGGTTGCTGGGCTGGCTTGATTAAGTGAATTGAAAGAGCGTTACAAAACAGGAGAATCCCTACCGTGAGCGTGATCAACCAGATCATCGAGACCGCGGATGACCAACTGCGTTACCTCTCAGTCAGCGAACTGGAAGCCATCAGAAACTACATGACTACGGGCGAGAGGCGTCTGCAAATCGCTCAGGTGCTAACAGAAAATAAAAAGCGCATCATCGACGAGGCCCAAAAGCGGCTATTTGCCAAGCGGCCGGAATATGTGCAACCCGGCGGCAATGCTTACGGTGACAAGCGCTACAACCAATGTTTGCGAGATTACGACTGGTACCTGCGTCTGGTGACCTATGGCATTATTGCCGGCAGCAAAGAGCCGATTGAGTCCATCGGCCTGATAGGGGTGCGGGAAATGTACAACGCCCTCAACGTGCCCATCGCCGGCATGATCGACGCGATGGTCTTTTTGAAGGAAGCAGCCCTCAGCCTGTTGGATCCGGACTCCGCCGCCGAGGCCGCTCCCTACTTTGATTACATCATCAACGCCATGAGCTAGGGCAGGTTGGCCGGAGATCTACAGGGATTCCAGGGCGGCGCGGGCGTGGGCGGCCACCTGCTCTTGGGGATCCTGGGCCAGCCGGGTTAGGCCGGGGCGGGCGGCTTCGGTGCCCAGCTTGGACAGGGCAATGCAGACGCGGTAGCGCAACTGCCAATCGTCTGAATCGATGAGGGGCTCTAGATGGGGGATGGCTCGCGGATCCCCCAGATCCCCCAGGGCGGCGGCAGCGGCTGTTGTCAGCAGATCATCTCCTGCTTGCAAAGCTTCCACCAGGGTGTCGAAGGCGGCAGGGTTGCCCAGCTCCCCCAGGGCGGCGACGACGCTGAATCGCACCAGCCACTCTGTTTCCCGCCGATAAGCCCCCAGAAGATCGTCCAGGGCCTGCGGCTGCTTCAGATCCCCCAGGGCAGCGGCAGCAGCAGCCCGCACATCGAACTCCGGATCTTCTCGCAAAGAGCGCTGCAAAATGGGCAAAAGGGGGGCAGGATCGACACCAGATAGGGTGCCCATCTGGCTGATGGCGGCATAGCGGACGCGGGCATTCTCGTCGGCTATGGCTTGCTGCAACAGCGTCAAGGCTTCTGGCCCAGGCAGTTCTCTGGCCTTGTTGACGGCGCGCAGCCGATCTCCCAGGTCTTGTGAATTCAGCAGTTCCAGCAAAGCCGGCAGTGCCGGAGGATTTCCAGAGGTTGGTGTCATGATCCCCTTGTCTCCACGATCATCCCCGGCAATAGCAAGGGACAAAAGGTCGATGTTATTATTTTGAAGCAGTGCATCCAGTCCTTTGATCTTATGGCCTTATTGCAACAAGAGAAGCAGCAGATCATCGAGAGCTATCGACTTCACGACACCGACACCGGTTCTGCCGATGTTCAGGTGGCTCTGCTCACCAGCCGCATCAACCAACTCTCGCAGCACCTCCAGAAAAACCCGAAAGATTTCAACTCCCGCCGCGGCTTGCTGATGATGATCGGTCGGCGCAAGCGGCTGCTCAACTACATCGCTAAGCATTCTCCTGACCGCTTCCGGGAGCTGGCCGAACGGCTGAACATCCGGGTGAAAAAGTAGGTACCCATCCAAAACGCTATCGGAGAGCTGTCTTTGTGGCCAAATCCAGCCGCCATTCCAAAGCCGTCCGCCGTCGCCCCAGTTCTACCTCTGCTGAGGTCGAGAAGAAGCCGCCTAAGCAGGAACCTGTTGCTGCGATCCCCCCTGAGGTCAGCCGGCGGATGGTGCGGCGGATCCTGGTGTTTTCCGGGATCCCCTCTGGGCTGGGCCTGAGCAGCTTTTTCATCAATTACTACCTCTTAACCAACCATGTGGTGGCTTTGCCCCCTTACTTCACCTTGGTGGAGTCGCTAACCTTGTTTGGCCTTGGCTTTTTGGGCATCAGCTACGGCGTGTTCTCGGCTTCCTGGGATCCCAACCCCGGATCCCTCTTGGGAATTGGAGAGTTTCGGCGCAATTTGGGCAACGTCATCCAACACTGGCGGGAATCTGCTGCCCAATCTTCTCAATCTTCAGACTCTGGGGAAGCCTAATTCCTCTCCCATCACCGGACCAGGCCAGTTGCTGCCTACAATAGCTGTCACCCCCAGTTCTCTGGCATGAGAATAGCTTACTTCGACTGTGCGGCGGGCATTGCTGGCGACATGTGTCTGGGGGCGCTGCTGGATTGTGGGGTGCCCTTGGAGTATCTCAAGCAGCAGCTCCAGGCGCTGGGCATCGAGGGGGAATACAGCCTGCAGGCGAAGCGGGTGCAGCGGTGTGGCCAGCCTGCCCTACAGGCGGTGGTAGAAGTGTTGGACGGATCCCCGCCCGCCCGCCCTTGGAAGGAAATCCAGGCTTTGATTGCCGGATCCCGGTTGGCTCCCGCGGTCAAGGCCCGCAGCCTCAAAGTTTTTGAGAAGCTGGCGCAAGCAGAGGCAAAAGTCCATCAGGTGCCCCTGGAAACAGTGCATTTCCACGAGGTAGGGGCCGTCGATGCCCTGGTGGATATCGTCGGCACCTGTATCGGCCTGGATTGGCTGCAGGTGGAGCGGGTGATCTCCTCTCCTCACCCCATTGGCGGCGGCTGGGTGAGCACCGAACACGGCCAACTAGCGGTGCCCGTGCCGGCGGTGATCGAGCTGTGGGAGATGGGGCGGGTGCCGGTGTTTAGCAACGGCGTGGAAGCCGAGCTGGTTACCCCCACCGGCGCAGCCTTGGCGGTGGCGCTGGCAGAAGCGTTTGGGCCCTGTCCACCGCTGCGGCTGGAAAAAGTGGGGCGCGGGGCCGGCAGCCGCGAGCTGCCCATTCCCAACGTGTTTCGTCTTTGGATTGGCCAGTCCCAGGGGGAAGAGCCAACCGAGATCGTCTCGGTGCTGCAAACTCAGATTGACGACCTCAACCCCCAAGTGATTGCCTATACCTGCGAGCAGTTGCTGATCCTTGGCGCCTGGGACGTGTTTACCCAGCCCATCACCATGAAGCAGGGGCGACCAGGGGTGTTGTTGACGGTAATCTGCCCGCCGGATCGGGTGCCGGAGTGCCAGGAGCTCATCTTCCGGGAAACCACTACCCTGGGCATCCGCCACTCCCAGCAGCAGCGCACCGTCCTGGAGCGGCGGATCGAGCGGGTGGAAACCCCCTACGGCCTGGTGGACATCAAGGTGGCCCATCACCATGGCCGCATTGTCAACGCCCAGCCGGAGTTCCGCGACTGTGTGGCCTGCGCCCAAGAGTTCCGCGTGCCGGTCCAGACGGTGTGGCTGGCGGCCCAAGCGGCGTGGCAAAAGCGGCTGCAAGGGGATCCCGACTGAAAACAGAAGCTTTGGGCAAAAGTAGGCTG
>NZ_JANSJH010000066.1:11737-15909 GCF_047462495.1 Synechococcus sp. H55.2
GCTGGACATAAGCCCTACCAGCACTGGCTCAGCATGAGCAGCGGGGCTCTTCCTCAGAGGCGAAGGGATTTGCTCCTGGTGGACCGAGAAGGGATCCCTGGCCTGCTAGCCTGGAAGATGTCGATCCCACGCTCTTGACCACGACCACAAACATGGAATCCCAAGCCGCTCAATTTAATTTCGACCGCAAACTTTGGGACCGCTTTATCACGGTAGCTCAGCCCTACTTTTATCCGCGGGTGCGCTACGGGGGCTGGATTTTCTTTGGCTTGCTGGCAGCGGCCATGGTGTTTGTGGTTGCCTTGATGTTCTTTGTGGAGATTGGGGTGACCTTGGTTGGTCAGGCCCTGTTCCCAGAGTTTTTTACCAATGTAGCAGCCGGGCTGGTGGCGCAAACGGAGAGAAACTTGGCCTCGCCGCTGCTGTGGGTGGCCGCAGCCAGCTTGGCTCTGAGCAGCCTGGCCTTTGGGCTGGTGTGGCGCCAGATTCAGCGGCGCTGGCTGCAATGGCTGTTGTTGACCTTTTTGCTGTTTCTATCTTTAACGGTAAACCGATTAAACGTGATGATCAGCTTTATCTTTCGGTTTATCGACACCGCCCTACAGCAAAAAGAAGAGAACACCTTCTGGCAGTTTTTAATCATCTACGGGGTGTTGATCATCTCGGCCATTCCCATTTTGGTGATCTATCGGTATACACGGCTGAAGCTGGGCCTGTTTTGGCGGGAATGGCTGACCGACCACTTTCTGGATCGCTACTTCGAGCAGCGGGCCTACTACGAGCTGGATTCTAACGCCGCTAACACAGAGATTGATAACCCCGACCAGCGCATCTCCGAAGACGTTCGCTCCTTTACCGGCACCACCCTTTCTTTTTTGCTGGATATTCTCGACTCGATCCTCACCCTCTACGCCTTTACCGGCATTCTCTACAGCATCTCCCGCCCCTTGGCGGTGGGACTGGTTATCTATGCTACCATCGGCACCGCCATTGCCATTTTGGCCGGTCGCAAGCTGATTAAAATTAACTTCGATCAACTGCGCTACGAGGCTGACTTTCGCTACAGCCTAGTCCACGTGCGGGACAACGCTGAGTCCATCGCCTTTTACCAGGGAGAAGACCTAGAGCTGAGGCAGATCTTGAATCGCTTTGCCGCTGCCCTGCGCAACTTTGACTTGTTAATCATTTGGCAGGCCATTATTGACATTTTTCAGTATGCCTATAACTACTTCACGCGCATTGTGCCCTATGTAATTGTGGCCCCCCTTTACTTTAGCGGCGTACGGGATTTTGGCACCATTACCCAGGCCACCATTGCCTTTAGCCAGGTGCTGAGTGCCCTTTCAATTGTGGCCAACCAGATCCAAAGCATCTCCAGCTTTGCCGCCGGGATCAACCGTCTAGGGTCCTTTTACGAAACGTTGGAGAATCCGGCCCTGCGCCACACCCGCGACCAGGAGAGCACCATCCAAACTCGCATCGCTCCCCAACTGGCGCTGCAGCAGGTTACTTTGCTAACACCAAACTCGGAACGAACCCTGGTGCGGGATCTGTCTCTGAGTTTAGAGGCAGGCCAACGGCTGCTCATTGTGGGGGCCAGCGGCAGCGGCAAGAGCTCCCTACTGCGGGCCATTGCCGGCCTGTGGAACAACGGCCAGGGATCCATCGCCCGCCCCGACACCACCGAGATGCTCTTCCTGCCGCAAAAGCCCTACATGCTGCTGGGATCCCTGCGGGATCAACTCCTCTATCCAGGTCGTCGCCGGGATCTCAGCGATGCAGATCTCATCCGGGTTTTGGCCCAGGTGAACCTAGCCGATTTGCCGGAGCGGGTGGGCGGCTTTGACGTGGAGAAAGATTGGGCCAGCACCCTCTCTTTGGGGGAACAGCAGCGCCTGGCCTTTGCCCGCATTTTGATTACTCAGCCCCGCTACGCCATTTTGGACGAGGCCACCAGCGCTCTAGATGTAGCCAACGAAAAGCTGCTCTACCTGCAACTGCAACACCTCAACACCACCTACGTCAGCGTCGGCCACCGCCCCACTCTCCTGGCCTACCACGACCTGGTCTTGGAGCTACAGGGCAACTCTGCCTGGAAACTCTGGTCGGCGGCAGAATACGGCGCCCGCTTGGCCCTGGCCGGCTAGAGCGCTGCCTTAGCTCTCAATCTGCCCTGGTACCCCTCACCCCCGGCCCCTCTCCCTGAGTGACGACCCAAGCGCTCCGCGCCGCTAGCGCGAACACCCCCGGCCCCTCTCTCAGACAGAGTGACGACCCTCACCCCCGTCCCCTCTCCCTCTGGGAGAGGGGGGTAGGCTGTTCCACCTCAAACCCATAGAACTGGACGCAGTCCAGGGGAGATGCTACCCTGTTTCACAGGTATTCCGACCGGATTACTGGAGAATCAGATGAGCTCCCTTGTCGGCTCTGAGGCCAAGCGCTCCAAGGTGGAGCAGATCAAGGCAGATAGCCATTTCCTGCGGGATCCCTTGCGGCAGGAGCTGGCCCAAGACACTACCCACTTTAGCGAAGCGGCGGTGCAGGTGCTCAAGTTTCATGGCGCCTACCAGCAGGACGACCGGGATCTGCGGCAGCAGCGAAAGCAGGAGGGGTTGGAGCGGGCCTACGAGATGATGTTGCGCACCCGTATTCCGGGGGGGCATGTGCCGCCGCAGCTCTACTTGACCCTGGATCGGCTGGCCGAGGAGTACGGCAACGGCACCCTGCGGGCCACCACCCGGCAGACCTTTCAACTCCACGGGATCTTGAAGAAAAATCTCAAGGCCACGGTGGCCAGCATCGTCCGGCAGATGGGATCCACCCTGGCCGCCTGTGGCGATGTCAACCGCAACGTCATGGCACCAGTCGCCCCCTACAAAAACCGGCCTGCCTACCGCTACGCCCAGGAGTATGCCCGCAAGCTGGCGGATCTCCTGGCTCCAAAGACTTCTGCCTACTACGAGCTGTGGGTGGATGGGGAGCCGGTTCCCATCCCGCCGGTGGATCCGGAAGTCCGGGAAGCCGAGCAGTTTGTAGGCAACGGCGTGAGGCTGGAGGGGCCGGAACCTCTCTATGGCCCGGTCTATCTGCCCCGCAAGTTTAAGACGGCCATCGCCGTAGCCGGGGAGAACACCGTCGATGTGTACTCCCAAGACCTGGGTTTGATCGTCCTCACCGACCGCAAGGGCAACCTCAAGGGCTTCAACATCGTGGTGGGCGGCGGCATGGGGCGCACCCACGGCAAGGAGGAGACCCAACCCCTTTTGGCCCAGAAGCTCTGCTTTGCCCCGCCGGAAGCGGTGTACCGGGTTTGCCAGGCGATTTTGGCGGTGCAGCGGGATCACGGCAACCGCTACGACCGCAAGCAGGCACGGCTGAAGTATCTGGTGCGCGACTGGGGGATCCGCAAGTTTCGCCGCGCTGTTGAGGAGTATGTTGGGGAAAAATTGCCCCGTTTTCGTCCCTTGCCCAAGTGTATCCCCAACAGCGACGACTACCTGGGCTGGCACGAGCAAGGGGATGGCCGTTGGTTTTTGGGCCTCTCCATTGAAAATGGCCGCATCCAAGATACGCCGGAGCGGCAGTTGAAAACGGCCCTGCGCAAGATTGTAGAGGAATTTTCTCTACACCTGCGGCTGACTCCTACGCAGGACGTGATCTTCATTGACATCGAGGATCACCAGCGAGAGGCCATCAACCAGATCCTCAAGTCCCACGGGGTGCTTTCCAAAGAGGAGATCCCGGAGCTGGTGCGGCTCTCCATGGCCTGTCCGGCGCTTCCCACCTGCGGCTTGGCCATTACCGAGTCGGAGCGAGCCCTGCCCACCCTGATTCGCCAGTTGGATCAGGTGTTGCAGGAGCTGGGGCTGCAGGATTCGCCCTTTTTGGTGCGCATGACCGGCTGCCCCAATGGCTGTGCCCGGCCTTACTTGGCAGAGCTCGGCTTGGTGGGATCCGCCCCCGATGGCTACTACCAAATCTGGCTGGGGGCCAGCCCGCAAGGGGATCGCCTGGCCCAGCCGTTTCAGGATCGGGTGCACATTAGCCAGATCGTGCCGCTGATGAGAGTTCTTCTGCAGCTCTACAAGCAGGAGCGCCACCCCCAAGAGCGCTTCGGCGACTATTGCCACCGGGTGGGGATCCCCTACCTACAGGCCCAGGTGCAGCAGCTC
>NZ_JANSJH010000067.1:0-2692 GCF_047462495.1 Synechococcus sp. H55.2
CGGCGGGAAATGACTCGCCGCTGGCCATTGCGATCAGTCCGCCCATCCTGGATAGCGTGCTCCAGGTACACCAAAACCCGCGGCGTCTCGGTGGGATCCCTTTCATCGACAAGGACGGATCCCTGTCTAAGTAAGTCTCTGTATCGTTCCAGAATAAGATCGATGGTGGCTTCCAGAAGAGGGTGGCCAGGGCAGACAAACTCTGCCAAAGGTTTTCCGGGAACGCTAACTAGGCTTTTATCAAAGGTAATCCGTTCGTATTTTCTGAGAATAGGCGCGCCCAAGCCAATCTGGCGATCCCGATTGCGAATGTCTGCCGGCACGTGGGTAATTTCGTAGCGTTTGGATTCTCGCTTTTGCACAGTGCCCCCTAAGTGTTGAAAGGCCTCTAGGAAAAAGGAAGCAATAAAATGAGGCTGGAGCTTCCGGGCTTCAGCTCGCTGCATCTCTAATCGAATCTGTTGCACCTTGGTGATGTCCATGGAGTCGTGGGCCAGAGCCCGTTCCTCCAGGAGCTTTCTCAGCCGTTCTCGATCTAGGTAATCTGCCACCTTCTGGTTTAGCCGAGCTCTCACCTCTGGATCATCACCATAGCGAATGGCCTCAATGAGCAGCTCTCGCAATTCCTTCCCATCAATAGCCTTGCCCAGCACGTCAAAGACCTTGCCCCCTAGGGCTTTTTGCTCGCTCTCCAGCTTCTTCAATAAAGCCAGGTAGACATCCCCCTCGCGAGTTTCTGCAGCCACCAAATTCCATAGGTGGCAGACTTCAGTTTGCCCAATGCGGTGGATTCGCCCAAACCGTTGCTCCAAGCGATTGGGATTCCAGGGCAAGTCGTAGTTAACCATTAGATGGGCTCGCTGCAGGTTGATCCCCTCCCCGGCGGCGTCGGTGGCAATCAAGATTTGCACAGCCGGATCCTGCTTAAAAACCTCTTCAGCCTTCTTGCGCTCCTCCCGACCCATGCTGCCGTGAAGAGTAACCACTGCTTCTGACTGCCCCAGCAGAGTTCTCACGCGGTCGGCCAGGTACTCAAGGGTATCCCGGTGTTCGGTGAAGATCACCAGCTTGCGCCGATGTCCACCGGCGTCGAACATTTCCCCTTGATTTTGCAACAGCTTGGACAATTCTTCCCACTTGCGATCCTGACCACTGCGTCGCACCCGTTCAGCCAGCTTTTCTAGATCCTGAAGCCGCTGAATCTCTGCCTTAAGCTGGACAATGGTGCGAGCGGCAGTTGCTTGATCTACCAACTCTTCTTCTTGTTTTTCCAGCTCGTCAGCGGTGTAGTCTTCAAAGTCTTCCTCCCAACCTTCCGCATCAAGCGGGGGAATAGTGACAGTAATATTTCTCGTTCCTCGACTCCGTAATTGTTCTTCCCTAAGCCGCTGCTCCAGCCTCTGTCGCCGTCGCCGCAAGGATTGGTAAATCGCTTCTGGAGAAGAGGCTAGCCGACGCTGTAGGATGGTCAGGGCAAAACCAACAGTTCTCTTGCGACCATCGTTGTCCAAGGCATCTACATTGTTAAACTCTTCTCGTACGTAATCGGTAACTTCCTGATAAAGCTTGGCTTCCAGATCAGATAAGGCATACTGGACGGTGTAAGCCCTTCGCTCTGGAAAAAGCGGCTTGCCGTCAAACTTAACCAAGTCTTCTTTCACCAATCGCCGCATGAGATCCGAGACGTCGCAGGTGTGAGCTCCATCTCGAAATTTTCCCTCAAAGCGATCTCCGTCCAACAAGGCCAAAAAAAGCTGAAAGTCTGCTTCTTTGCCATTGTGGGGAGTGGCTGTCATCAGCAAAAAGTGGCGCGTTAGCTGAGAGAGCAATTTACCCAGCTTGTAGCGCTTGGTTTCTTTGATTTCTCCGCCAAAGAAGGATGCCGAAAGTTTGTGGGCCTCATCGACAACGACCAAGTCCCAATCGGCTTGCTTAAGTTTATATTGTAGGGCTTCATCTCGGCTAAGCTTATCTAGCCGGGCAATGAGCAGCGGAATCTCCTGAAATGGATTCCCTGTTCGAGCTGCTTCAAGACGATCGTTGGTCAAAATTTCAAAGGGCAAATGGAACTTTTGCACCATCTCCTCTTGCCACTGCAGGGTCAGACTGCCGGGGCAGACAATGAGACAGCGGTGCAGGTCACCGCGAATCAGCAGCTCCCGAATCAACAGCCCTGCCATGATGGTTTTGCCAGCCCCTGGATCGTCGGCCAGCAAAAACCGCAGCGGCTGCCGCGGCAGCATTTCCTCGTAGACGGCACTGATTTGATGGGGCAGAGGCTCTACCAGAGAGGTGTGGACAGCTAGGAGGGGATCGAAAAGATGAGCCAGCCGAATGCGATGCGCTTCGGAAACCAACCGGAAGAGAGCACCCTCTCCCTCGAAGTTGCAAAGGGATCCCTCCTGAACAACTTCCAAAGTTGGCTCTTGGTTGCGAAACAGCAGCTCTGCGTGGGGCTGCCCCTGGATGTCTTTGTAGATGACCTCGATGGCACTGCTGCCGTGCCATTTCACGTTGACGATGACAACGGCTTGGTTTGGCAGGATCCCTCTGACCCTTGCACCGGGGTTGAGATCTTCCAGTCGAGCCATAGACTGCAGGCTTCTAGAACTGCTGGCAGAAGCTTGTTCCAACTCCCCACTGCTATGTTGCCCTCACCCCCAGCCCCTCTCCCAGAGGGAGAGGGGGGAAC
>NZ_JANSJH010000067.1:2792-7785 GCF_047462495.1 Synechococcus sp. H55.2
GGGGGAACAGGAACCGCCCAGCCCCTCTCCCACCAGGGAGAGAGGAGTGTCCTCATGTCAGGGATCCCTGTGGGCAGACAGAATGGCCTGGGCGGCCAGGTGACCGGAGAGGGTAGCCCCTTCCATGCTGTCGATGTAGTCTTGGGCGGTGTAGCTGCCGGCAAAGAAGAAGTTGGGCACAGGGGTCTTCTGCTGCGGGCGATAGGGATCCATGCCCGGCGCCTCTCGATAGAGGGAGTGGGCCAGCTTGACCACGCTGTACCAGGTCAGGTTCAGTTGCCGCGACGAGGGGAAGAGCTCGTGCACTTGGTGCAGCACGTGCTGGGCAATCTGCTCGTTGGGCATGGAGATGAAGGGATCCCCCGGCGTGAGCACGCATTGCAGCAGGGATCCCTGGCCGGGCTTGTAGTAATCGGCGGGGCTGGTGAGGGCCAGGTCGGCGAAGCAGGAGAAATCGGCATCGGCGGTGTAGAGGAGGTTGTCGATGCCAAGCGGCTGCGGGTGGTCGGCGGCGCGTCTGGCCCGGCCCTTCAGCTCCGTCACCCAGCCATCGAAGCGCAATTGCACCGTTGCCACAGGTACGGATTCCAGCTTGTAGAGGTTGTCGAACTGGGGCCACTGCCGCCACACCTGTGGGATCAGCCGTTTGGCCCCTTCCACCGCCGTTGCACACACATACACATCTGCTTCCACCCGCTCGCCATTGGCCAAGACCAGGCCGGTTACCGCGTGGGGAGGAGAGTCGCTGACTTCGATGCGGCTGACTCCCCGGCGGGTATGAACCTGGCCGCCGCGGGCTTGCAGGTAGCGGACGATGGGCTGGGTGAGGTAATTGTCCGGGGATCCCTTGAGGAGGTTGAGCTTGGAGGCATCTGTTTTGCTGGCAAACATCTGAAAAATGGTCAGCATACAGCGGGCGGAAATCTGCTCCGTATCAATGAAGCCCAGGGCATAGGCAATCGGGTTCCACATCCGCTTCAGGCTGGCCTCGGATCCGCCGTGGCGGCGGAACCAATCGGCAAAGCTCATCCGATCCAAGGCGCGAATCTGCCGCATTGCTCCTTCGTAATCCAGCAGGCCACGAATCAGAGGGCTGGTGCCCAGTGCCAGGGCGTTGCGCAGTTTATCGGCCCAGGAGAGCTGCTCTGTCGTGAAGAAGGCCTTGAGGCCGTTGAAGGGCGCTCCCAGGGGAAAGCGAAAATCAAGGCTGCCCGTATGCCCGCCGCGGTTGACAAAGGTGTGGAGGTGCTGCTTGGGCAACAGGTTCTCGTAGGCCCCCACCTTTTTCATCAGGGCAAACAAGTTGCTGTAGTTGCAGAAAAAAACATGGAGGCCCATCTCGATGTGGTTGCCCTCGGCATCCTGCCAGGAGCCCACCTTGCCGCCCACAAAGGGCCGCGCCTCGTAGATCTGCACCTGGTGCCCCGCTTCCGCCAAATCGACCCCCGTGACCAAGCCGGCCAACCCTGCTCCGATAATGGCTACCCGCATCGTGATCCCCTCAACTGAGCCCCGCCAAGGGCTGACGCAACTGCAAAGAAAGATGAACTCCTCTCATTCTGGAACAAAATGCGCCGGGGATCCCTGGCTTGACAAACGACCGCAAAACTTGCCATCATAAACTTCCTGATGCGGATGTAGCTCAGTGGTAGAGCTTCTCGTTGCCAACGAGACGGTCGCGCGTTCGAATCGCGTCATCCGCTTTTTGGGCCCTCACCCCCGTCCCCTCTCCCGAAGGAAGTCAGCCCTCACCCCCGTCCCCTCTCCCGGAGGGAGAGGGGAGTTGTTAGCGCTTGTAGAAGGTCTCCAGGCTGTGGCGGTCGCCCACAAAGCGCCAGTGCCAGGGTTCGTAACTCACCCCCTGTGGGTTGCCGCGGGGAAAGGACAGCTCAAAGCCAAAACGAGCGGCATTCTTCTCCAGCCACCGGAAGGCAGGGGTGGTCTCAAAGGCTTCTTGCGTGTCCCATTGGGGAAACCGGGCATCGCCAATGTCGATGGCATAGCCCGTGTGATGCTCGCTGTAGCCGGGGGGAGCGCTGAGCGCCGCCCGTTCTTCCGGTCGCAAAGCCCGCGATTGGGCCAGTTGAAAAAACAAAAACTCCTGCTCCGCTATCGAGCGAAACCCAGAGATAGGGACGAGGCGGATCCCGTCGGCTTGGGCTGCTGCGCTCATGCGCAGGTAGCTCTCGGCAGCCGCCTGGCGCAGGCGCACCTCTCGACCGTGGTAGCTGCCCACCACCCGTAGGCTATCTGCGGGGGCCTCGGCATAGGCATAGTGCCCCAGCAGCGAGACCCGTCCATTCTGCTCAGTTGGCTGCGCCAGAGGGGGCTGACTGGCTTCTTCCAGAACTGGGGGATCTGCTGCTTGCCGGGATCCGGGTAACTGATCTATCCCCCAACCCGCCAAGAGCACCAACCCAACCACTACCAGCCCCAAGCCCAGGCGCAACCTCAAGGTAGCCGCCGAACCTTGCGCTTTTTCCACCGAAGTGGACTGGCGACGCGCAACCGGAATGTCGTCGTTCATGCGCAAGGGCCGGGCTCTCAGAGAAGAACCGAAAAGATTTTACAGGCCCAAGTCCGCCAAGATATCGCGGGCATGGGTTTCGGTGTTGATGTTCTGATAGACCTTGGCAATTTTGCCCTCGCCATCAATGACGTAGGTCACCCGCTTGGCGTAACCGCCCCCATCCACATCGTAGGCGCGGGCGATCACCCCACTGGTATCGACCAGTAGAGGGAAGGGCAAGTTGTACTTTTCGGCAAACTTTTGGTGAGAGGCCTGGTCGTCCATGCTCACCCCCAACACCACCACGTCTTTGCTCTGGTAATCGGCGTAGGTGTCGCGGAACCCGCAGGCCTCTTTGGTGCAGCCGGGGGTGTCGTCTTTGGGGTAAAAGTAGAGGACAACGGTTTTCCCGGTAAAATCGGCCAGAGAAACTTGGTTGCCGTGGGTGTCGGTGGTGTTGAACCCTGGAGCAATGGTGCCAACAGCGAGAACCATAGACAGGTGACCTGAAGAGTGCGAAAAAGAAGGCTGCCCCCAGCATTTTCTTCAGCCCTGGTCGTCTCTGTCAAGCTGTTGCCGGCTCTGACCCGGCTGCCCGTTGCAACTCGGCCACCAGCTCTTGGAGCTCCGCCGCCAGCCTAGAAGGCAGCCGTCGCCCCAGGATCTCCGCCAGCGACCGGTAGTACCACAGGGATCCCTCTTTGCCGCCGGAGAAGCGCTCCCAGAGCTGATCCCCCAGTTGGCGAAAGTCTCGCAGGATGCAGCGGACGTTGTGCAGCTTGTCGGCGGCGGCCACCAGCAAGACCGAGGCATCTGCGCTTTCCAAGTGCTTGAGATAGGCCACTTTGCGCTCTTTCCAGTTTTCTTTGGGCTCGCCCAGGGAGCTATCGCTGTCGGTGTCTGTGCATCCCAGGATGATCTGCAGCACCCGTTCTCCAAAGTGCTCCCGCAACTCCCGTTCGATCTGGGCCCGCGGCTCGCCGCTGTAGCGGGGGCCATCCTCCAGGCTGTCGTGGAGCAGGGCGGCAATGGCCTCATCTTCGTCGGCGCCGTGCTCCAGGGCGATGGACGCCACCGCCAGCAGGTGGCTGAGGTAGGGGATCCCTGTTCCCTTGCGGGTTTGAGCAGCGTGCCAGCGGTGGGCGTAGCGCATGGCCTCGGCAAACCGCGGCGTCAACTGGGTGGACATGGGTATCTCTCCATCGAGGTTGGAAGTTGAGGGGATGGGTCAGGAATGGTCTGCTGTTGGTTGTTGATTTGATTATGGGGGCAACTGGCCGGAACCGCAGGGGTTCAGCCGCTGGCCGCCGTCTGTTTTGCCGGTAGGGGCACCGGGATCCCTGTCCCTTGCCAGGCACAGAGATCGACAAAGCGATCCGCCAGGCGAATCAGCTCCGGGTGTGTGCTGGGCCGGTAGGCGGCTACCTCCAGCCGGCAGCCTTGGCTGCGGATGTGCCGGAGGGCTGGCGCGAAATCCCCATCACCGCTCAGCAGCAGCACCGTCTCGTAGCGGGAATACAGGGTCATTAAATCCACGATCAGCTCCCCATCCAGATTGGCCTTGCGGCTGCCGTCGGCACGGGTGACGACCGGCTTGGTAACCACTCGGTAGCCCAACTTTCTCAGCTCTGCCAGAAAACGGCGCTGGCCGAGGTTGTGCGGATCTGTGCCGCTGTAGAAATGCACCTCCATCTCGGTTCGGCCCTGGCCCAGCCAGCTCAACAGTCCGGGGTAGTCGAGAGGGGATCCCGATTGCTGGGCGCTGGCGTGCAGGTTAGCGCCGTCAATAAACACCCCCAGAGCTTTACGAGGGGAAGGGAGGGCTGGCTGGGACTCCACCTGCTGCTGCAGACGTTGCAATTGCGCCCGCATCGACTCCAGTTCCTGAGGAGTCGCCTGGGGCAGAGCATTGAGCCGCAGTTCTACAGCTTTGAGCCGCCGCTGGATCTGTTGAATGGCCTGCGTGGTGGGAGCCAGTTGCTGCCGCACCGATAAATGTGACGTAGGCCGAGCTTCGAGAGCGTCGATGCGCGCCTGTATCGCCCCCAGTTGGGTCGCCATCTGTTCCTGCTGCTGCCAGCTCTGCCCCAACACTTGGCAAAGCTGTTCTTCGCGGCGGCGGATGGCCGGGTAAGCCGCAGCCACAGGCAAGAGACCCCAGACGACCTGGCGGGTTACTAAGGCTGTCACCCCCAAAGCCAGGGATCCCGTCCACAGCCAGGTTAGGGAGAAGGTAGAAGTCCTACCCATGCTCATAGTCAGCTCTCCTCGGTTTGGGTGAATGGGTCTGATGGTTGCCGAGATTGGATTGCGCTCACCTCAGGGATCCTTCTTGAAGAGCGGGATGCCCAGCACTCACGGAGGCATTGAGGAGCAGCAATTCAACGACTGCAGTATGTCTGCTGTTGGAAGAGGGAGCTTCCCATTGCTGGCCGGACAAGTGGGCAACTCCAGTATTGAGGGCAGACAGAAGGCGCTCCTTTT
>NZ_JANSJH010000067.1:7885-11489 GCF_047462495.1 Synechococcus sp. H55.2
TGCTCCACCTCCACCCCGTTTAAAAGCACTCGCATGGGAGACATATTGGCGCCGGGGATGCGGGACTGGCCGGCCCGATAGGCAGCGGCAGTATCCAACCCAATCAGGGATCCAATCCGCAAAACCGGTGGGCGAGGCGGCAGGCGTTCCAAAGTGAAGGAGCGGGTCATCTCCACCTCTTGGGCAGGGCCGAGAAATTGGCCGGCAGCCGCCGACTCTGGAGAATATTGGTTATCGCCCAGGCGGATGACATTGGCCTCCAGCACCAAAGTCGTGTTGGGATCCCAGCGCTCCAACTGCAACTGCCAGGGCCGATCCCCCCCCGTCTGTCTGTTGCCTGTGCTCTGGGAATAGGGCAGATAGTTCTCCAGCCGCGCCACCAAAATTTCTTCTGCCGGCAGCGGCCCCGGCAGGCGAAACCGCCCCTGAGCATCGGTGCGCACCGCGATCCCTGCCCCTGGAATGGCCACCTCCACCCCGGCCAAAGGCTGGCCTGTCAGGCGATCCACCACCTGGCCAGAGTAGGCAGAATCCAACTGCACCTGTCCGGTGGGTGCATCTGTGGCCGCCTGAATGCGCTGCTGCAACACCTGCCAATCGGCTTCTGTAATCCGCCCATCCTGATCGACATCGGCAGCCCGGATCGGGTCGTCGGTCAACTCCCGTTCTCCCCGCAAATAGGCCCCCAACAGGTTGAGATCCTGCACTGTCAAACGACCATCCCCATCCAGATCGCCCGCTTGAAAGGGCTGCGCTTGGGCAGAAGACAGGCCTATCCAACCCAGAGCAAGGGATCCCAGCAGCAAGAGAGAACGGGCTAAACAGGAGACCCTAGACATGGCAACTCTCCTGGGGAAAAAGCCAGGCAGCGTTCTTCATGTTTTAACGCAATTCACTTCCTCGCAGCAGGGTTGGCCGAGCCGGTACAGAGTACTCTTGAGCGCAATTTTGCTCGCCCGCCTTTGGCTGCAGGAGCCGAAAACTTGATGGTAGGATAACCGTGGTGACTTGCTTCTCCTATGGCTCGATACTCTTGCGTTACCCAGCTTGTGGGCTCAGCCGAGCAGCTAGGCGAGTCGATTCGCGCCATCTTGGAGCGCTGCCAACTCAATGTCCTCCACAACAGCTCTGATTACTGGGTAGCCGGTGAGCCTCCCGGAAAGAATCCCTACACCAAGCTGGTAACCGTGGAAGTGTTTGTGGATCGCACCCGTCAAGCCGCCGACGGCTCTGTACAGGTAACCTGTATCGCCAAAAATGAAGAGCTGCCCCTGAGAAGCGTTAACCACTGCCAACAAACCTTTGATCGCCTGAAAGCAGAGCTAGCCCAGTTGCAAACTCAACTGCAGCTTGCTGCCCAGCAAAAAGATGCTTTACGATAACAGAGCTGAGTTTACTCTGCTCCCATGGCACGTCGCTGCCAACTCACCAACAAGAAGCGCAACAACGCTTTTGCCATCTCCCACTCCCACCGGCGCACTAAGCGCCTGCAGGAAGTCAACTTGCAGTGGAAGCGCATCTGGTGGGAAGAAGGTAAGCGGTTTGTGCGTTTGCGCCTTTCCACCAGAGCCCTGAAGACCCTCAAGGCTAAGGGAGTAGGGGCCATGGCCCGCGAGGCCGGGATCGACCTCAACCGCTTTTGAGCTTTCGACCCCCTTGTGCTTGCCGGATCCAGCCCTCACAGCAACCCGAATAGCTTACGCGACTTGGGCTGTAAACCTGCCAGCAGCGTGTTGAGGGTGTCCCGTTGGGTCAGCTCGTTGGTGCCGCTGGCCCGCTCGATTAAGAGTTTGCGCATTTCGTCCGAGAGCTTGGCGTCGGTGAAGTCGGCGCCGACAAAGCTGGCCCCTTCAAGTTGAGCTTCTTGCAGGTTGGCCCCCACCAGGAGGGCTTGGTCAAAGTTGGCATGTTGCAACTGACAACTGGCCAGGACGGCCTGGGAGAGGTTGCAGCGAAAGAGGTTGGCTTGGCAAAAGTCGGCGGCAAAAAAGTTTCCTCCCGCCAGGTTGGCAGCCACCAAGCTGGCCTCGCGAAAGATGGAATGGCTGAAGCGCCCCCCCTGAAAGCTGCTTTTGTCCAGCTTGGCAGCGGTGAAGTTGCTGTAGTCTCCCAGGGCTTGACTGAAGCTGGATCCCCGCAGATCGGAGGCGGCAAAATTGGCCCGCTCCAGCTCGGCACGGCGGAAGTTGCACAGCCGCAGATCCGCCTGCTGCATGCTGAGCGAGCGCAGGTTGGCCCGCGTCAAGTTGGCCTTGGGCATCTGGATGCGGTCGAACAGGCCCCGCGAAAGGTAGGCGCCTTCGAGGTTGGCACCCAGCAGGGAGCGCCCTTCTCGCAGGGCTGCCAGCAAGTCCCTCGTGGTTTCGATGCGAACCGGCTCGGAGGGTTGAGAAGGGGGAGCACTCACGGATGGGTTGTTCCTCACAAGCTGGGACAGAAACTCGGTCAACCTAGCCGAGGACTGAGGGCTAACTAAGGATTCCACCTATCAAGCTAACGTTTGCGCCGCTTGCCGAGGTTAAGAGGATGTTAATAAAGCCAGTCCTGCTGGGTTGCGGGTAAGGAACAATCGGCTCCGATTTGTTGCATACTCGGGGCAGCGTTTCGTTAGTGAACCCCACCTTCCATGCAGGTAGCTTTCATTGTCGATCCGTTGCCCCAGTTGCAGGTGGGCCATGACACCAGCGTTGCTCTGATGGAGGCGCTGCAGAGACGGGGACACCGCATCTTTTGCTTGGGACTGGCCGATCTCTACTGGGATCAAGGGGAAACCTGGGCCGCCGTTGAGGAAATTGCCTTGGATCCGGCAGCAGATCCCTGGTACGAGGTCAAAGAACGGCGGCTGTTGCCCTTGAGCCAAATGCAGGCGGTGTGGATGCGCAAGGATCCGCCGGTGGATACGGCCTATCTCTATGCCACTTACCTTTTGGATCGCCTCTCCCCCAGCCGCACGCTGGTACTCAATCATCCTGCTGGGATCCGCTCGGCCAACGAAAAGCTCTACGCCCTGCAATTCCAAGAGTGGATCCCGCGTACCTGCGTCAGCAGCAGCAAACACCTGCTGCGCCAATTCGTCGAGGAGATGGGGCAGGCGGTGCTCAAGCCCTTGGGTGGCAAGGGTGGGGAAGGGATCCTGCGGGTCAGTGCCGGGGATCTGAACCTCAATTCTTTGCTCGAGCTGAGCACTCAATTTGGCCAGCTACCCGTGATGGTGCAAGAGTATTTGCCAGCAGCAGCGATGGGAGATAAGCGCATCTTGTTGCTAGAGGGAGAACCTTTGGGTGCCGTCAATCGCATCCCTGGGGAGGGAGATTTTCGCGGCAATGTGGCCGCCGGCGGTCGGGTAGAAAAAACCAAGATTACCGAAAAAGAACGGGCTCTCTGCGGGTCTTTGGCACCGGTGCTAAGGCAGGAGAAGCTCTATTTTGTTGGGATCGATGTTATCGGAGAACGACTAACGGAAGTGAACGTGACCAGCCCGACGATGCTTCGAGAGATCTCTCAATTGGAAGGAGTTGATCTGGCAGACCAAGTGGCCCAGTGGCTGGAGAAGAAGGTACCTCTCGAGAAGTAAAAAGCCCCACAAGGGGGCCTAGTCGCGACC
>NZ_JANSJH010000067.1:11589-15839 GCF_047462495.1 Synechococcus sp. H55.2
GCGACCTATAAAACTCTAGAGCACTATAAGGAAGGGCTCCATAAACAAGCTGTATTGAACACCGCATTGAGCACAGTTCTTAGAATCTCAGAAAAAAGGTCAGATCCGCGCAGCCGTTATCTTTTTTTTAGATTTTCTGGCGTGAAGCTAACCTCAAGACCCTCCGGTTCTGCTGGGGCGAGCTTTGAGTTGCTGCTAGGGGGTTAGGAGTCTGCCGGCGGCCTTTCTCGTCCAACCCAGCGCCAGGTGGTGGGCAGCAGGGCTGCTGCCAGCCCGCACTTCACCAGGTCTCCTGGTATAAAAGGGAAGACCCCTTTGTTGAGCACTGCCAAGAGAGAGGTGGGGCCGACATTCTCGTTCAGCCATACCCCCAGCCAGGTGGCTCCCAGGACGTAGATCAAAGCCGAGCAGGAGAGCATAGCCGCCGCCATCTTCCAAGGGTCGCGATCCACCCCCCAGCGCTCCACAAACCAGCCCATCAGCCCAGCAGCCAGGGGAAAAGCTAGCAGGTAGCCCCCCGTCGCTCCGGCTAGGTGTTTGAGCCCAGCTCCGCCGCCGCTGAAGAAGGGCAATCCCAAAAGCCCCTCCAGCAGATACAGCAGCAAGGCGAGAAAGCCCAGCCTGGCACCAAAGCCTGCTCCCACCAGCATCACGCCAAAGGTTTGTCCGGTAATCGGTACCGGCGTGAAAGGCAAAGGGATCCGCACCTGAGCCAGGGCCGCTACAAATAAGCTGCCTCCCACCACCAGCAGCAAGTCTCGAACGCGGGAAGGGCGAGGCAGCAGGGTTTGCGCCAAAGGTGTGTGAACAAAAGTTGCAGTCATAGGCTACTCGAAAGACTGAGATACAAGGGATAGCAACCCTCTGCCGGGATCTGCCGGCTATCGCAAAAAGTTTTGGTTAGGGATCCCGATGGCATTGCAGCGATTGGCCGGCAAAAGGGCTGCATCCCGTGCAGTATACCGTAACCGGCGGATCCCGCACCTAGGCACTAGCTTTATCAATAAAAATAAAATTGGGTCTAGAGAAACAGTCTGTGCAGTCGGCCTTGCGGGGAAACCCTATTGTTGGGAATAACCAGAAAAGTCCAACGGGAGAACCGTACCGAGCCCGCTGCAGCTGCACAGCCCCTCAACTCAAAACCCAAAAAAAGACTGGCAGTGTGAGGTCTGCCAGTCTGAGCAGTTCCCTGTGAGTGAGCTGATGCCGTCGTTGCCAACGTCTTCAACCCGATCCCCAGTTTGTGTCGCTTCTTGCCATCTGGAAGTGATTTAGATCACCTGAGACTTGGGATCTTCAGCCTCGGCGAGCCCTTACAGAGGGAACACCTCAAAACAACGGCAACTGCTCCTCTTGCGCCGGGGCAGGCTCCTCCCAATTGGGATCCCAGTCCTGTGAGGGATCCGCGGCTTCTGCCAGCAGCTGACGGGCGGCGGCCAGCAACTCGTTGTGCAAAGGGGCCAGATCGCTGCGGTCGGCCAGATACTGCTCCAGAGCCGTCAGGGGCTCAAGTCGGCTGGGATCCAAGCCCGGCAGACGGATGCGGCCGGGGCCGATCACTTCCGGAGTGATGGTATAGCTAAAGGCAGGGGCGAGAGCATTGTGCAAAGCCCGCTCATCGACGCAGTCGAGCTGGTCGGGGCGTAGGCGGTAGATCAACCGCAGGATAGAGCCGGCCACCGGCGCCTTGGCGATGGCGGCCAGCAGTTTGGCCTGCACCTGCTGGGGCGGATCGGCGCTCAGATCCAGGCGGATGGTGTGAAAGGTGCGGGTGGGCAAGGGCAAAAATTCGTAGCTCGCACCTGTGGGGGTGACTTCGACCAGCACACAACCTTTTTCCTCTTTTTCCTCGCCAAAGTCCACCCGCTCAATACTGCCGGGATAGATCACCAAGGGATCCCGACACAGCACCTGATGGCGGTGCACATGCCCTAGGGCAACGTATTGGTAGGCAGGCCGCGCCAGCAGCGAGAGGGGTACCGTAAATCCTTTACCCACCGAAAGATGCCGTTCTGCTCCGTAGCGGGCCGTCTCTACCATGACGTGAGCCAGCAAAATCGCCGGGATCCCCGGCTGCAGGGTGCGGACCTCCCCCTCTAGGGCCAGATGAAGACGCTGCAGGAGCTGATGGGCGAGGATTTCCCCATCCAGTCCCAAGCTCTCTTGTTGCGTGAGCAGAGCGGAGCGGTTCAGCCAAGGTAAAGTCGTCACCTGCACCGGGCCGCTGCGAGTTGCGATCCGATGAGTTTGCAGCCTGTCTCCCACGATAAAGCCTGCAACCCCCAAAGCGCGGTAGATGGCCAGGCTGTTGCCCTCTTGCCCTTGCCCATACTGGTCGTGGTTGCCCACCAACAGGACGGTCGGGATCCCGGCATCGGCCAAGCGGCGAAATTGTTGGGCAAAAAGCTCTTGGTGGAGGGGGGGTGGTGTTGCATCGGGAAAAGCATCACCCCCGAACAACACCAGATCCACCGCTTGGTTGAGCGCATGGTCAATGCACAGGCGCAAAGAAGTCACAAAATCTTCTAAACGGGTGTTCAATCCGGTGGCCGGGTTGATGTGACCATGGGCAAGGCTGCTGCCCAGATGAACGTCCGAAAGATGTAGCAGCCTCACCATCTTGGATACTCTTGGAGTCTTTGAAGCCCTCTCATCTGTTGGGATCAACCTTGCCGTTCGCGTTAGCGGAGCCGAGTCCTTTGCTTGCCTGGCCTCCCAGATCCAGAGCTAGGAATCTTGGCTCAAGCTTGTCGGCGGGGTCTGGCTCGATCCAAACGCAAGGGCCGGCCCATGAACTCCTGCCCGTTAGCACTCTCGATGGCTTCATCTTCCTCGGCCTCGGTTGCCAGATCCACAAACGCGAAGCCTCTTGTCTGACCCGTTTCCCGATCTATCGGGATTGTAACCGACTTAACGTTCCACCTCTGCTGGAAGAAAGCTGCTAGTTCTTCTGTTGAGGCTTTATAGTTCAGGTTTCCCACAAAAATGGTCATAGCAATTCAAGCAAAGTAAGGCACCAATCAGCAAGAGGGGCAACCAGGCTCCAGGGTAATTCACTTCTATCATGGAGACTTACCGAATCGCACAACATGAAAGGATGTAAAGGGATCCCTGCCGGAAAATCCTCCCGCTTCCTGGTCCAAAATCTACCTTTGTCAAACTTTACAGGCCTGTACTCTCCCTGCCACCGGGTTGAATTCCTCTGCCCTCGCCTCAGCCAAACTCAGGCACCGCCGGGATCCCACACCTTGCCATGTTGTTGCAATTTGTTAAGATGTGTATTAGATTGCTTGCACTACCTGGCCGGATCTGCGCTGTTGCAACCCTCTGCAGATCCCTAAACCTGAGCACCCTGAGGTGATAATGATGGACGAAACGCTAGATCTCTCCTTGGAGCAGCAATTTCGCCAGCGGGCTTTCGAGACCTTGGTTTCTCGGATGAGCCACGAGCAGGCCAAAGACATCTTGGTTAAACTGCACAAGCAAATGCTGTTGCAGGAAGCCACTTACCGCCAACTGCTGCGTCATTCCCTCAGCGCCTGATGCACGCCCTTTCGCTTCCCACTTGGTGGATTCACATCGCCAGTGTCTTGGAGTGGAGCGCTGCCATTGTGCTTGTGTGGCAATTTGGGGGGCGGGTGGGCCGGCCCGAGTGGCGAAGTTTGAGCTGGGCAATGCTGCCCGCTTTGCTGGGGGCGATGTGCGCGATCACCTGGCACTGGTTTGACAACGACCCCAATTTGGACTGGGTGGTAACTGCCCAGGCCAGTTTTACTTTAATCGGCAACTGTACGCTGGCCTGGGCTGCTTACCACATTTGGCGGGCTGAGGCAGCAGATGCACCTTCACGGGAGGGGGAGCCCGACTGAGCGATGAACAGTTTGTTTGCCCTCTCCTTGTTTCCTTACTTGGTCTTTTTGTTCTTCCTGTCGCGGCTGCGCCGGATCCCGCGGCTGGCCCTGACTGGGTTTTGGCTGCTGCTCCTTTTTGTGGCCATCAGCATCCCGGCAGGGCTGTACGCTCAGGTTCACTACGGCACTTCTCTGGCCAACGTGGATCCCTTGCATGGGGGGGCAGAGGCTTTTCTCACCCTCTCCAACATTTTGGTGGCCTTGGGCTTCAAGCAAGCCATTGACCGCCAGGGATCCCCAGAGGCTGGGGACGGCAGCTCTGAGTTGTAGTCATTGCAAACGAGCCTGAGCCAGTCTTTCGACCTGACACACTGCCGAGCCCAAGCGCTCCGCGCCGCT
>NZ_JANSJH010000068.1:0-6640 GCF_047462495.1 Synechococcus sp. H55.2
GGGGTGAGGGCATTTCAAGCTTAAGACATGCACTGGGACAAAAACTCCCCAATCCGACCTATTGCTTCCTCCAGCCGGGATCCCTCCGCCACCAGGGCAAAGCGGACATAGCCTTCGCCACTGGGGCCAAAGCCAGAGCCCGGCGACAGGGCAACGCCGGTAGCCCTCACCAAGTCCAGACAAAACTGGGCTGAGGAACCACGGTAGGACTCCGGCAAAGGCGCCCACAGGTACATGGTGGCCTCCGGCAGGGGCACGGGCCAGCCGATGCGGTGCAAGGCTGCCACCGCGATATCCCGCCGCTGGCGGTACACCTGCCGCCAGTGATCCAAGAAGCTATCGGGAGCCGCCAAGGCCGCCGCTGCCCCCCGCAGAATGCCCTGGTAGGGGTGGAAGTCGATGGTGGACTTCACCAGGCGCAAAGCTCGGATCAGCTCGCGGCTGCCGATGGCATAGGCCACCCGGAACCCCCCCATGTGATAGGACTTAGAGAGGGAAAAGAACTCGATGGTGCGGGTCTTGTCTGGATCCGCCAGCAGCGCCGAGGGAGCCACCTGGCCGTCGAAACGCCAGTCCACATAGGGAAAGTCATGGGCCAGGAAGATATCGTGCTGCCGACAAAATTGCAGCGCTTCCTGCCAAAACTCTGGGGTGACGGTGGCGGTGGTGGGGTTGTGGGGATAGCTCAGCACCAACAGCCGCGCCCGACGACAGACCTCCACCGGGATCTCGTCCCACTGGGGCAGGAAGCGGTTTTTCGCCCGCAGGGGCAAATAGTAAGGGATCCCTCCCGCCAGATGGATCCCGCCCACGTGGGAGGGGTAGCCGGGGTCGGTGACCAAAGCAATATCCCCGGGATTGAGCAAGGCCAGCGGTAGAAGGGCCGTTCCCTGCTGGGATCCGATCAGCGGCAGCACCTCGGTTTCTGGGTCGATCCCCAGGCCGAACTTCCTCAGGTACCACTTGGCGCAGGCGGCGCGGAAATCGGCGGTGTCGTGAAACAGAGTGTAGCCGTAGGTGGCGGGATCCGACAAAGCGGATTGAATGGCTGCCAGCGCTTCCGGAGGCGGGGGCAGATCTGAGGAGCCCAAAGAAAGGTCGATGACATCCAAGCCCGACCGGCGCGCCTCCCACTTGGCCTGGTCTAGCTGGTCGAAGACATTAGAGTGCAGCAGCTCCAGTCGTTGGGCAAAGGCAGTGGGCATGGGGCAGATCCAGGGTGGCTAGGGCGTCATCCAAACAGCGGGATCTCTTTAGGGATTGTTGGGATTGTTGCCGGCAGTGGAGGAGCTGGGGGCAGAGGGCCGTGTGGCCGCCGCCGGGCCGCGGTCAAAGATCTCGATGTGCCACTGGCCGCGACCGTTGCTTTCAAAGGCGATAAAGCGGCCATCGCCGCTGATGGTGGGGTTGCGCACATCCCCCGGCACCCGGCTGCTGATGTTTTCGACGCGGCGGGTTTGCCGGTCGTAGAGAAAGATCTCCGACTTGCCCAGCGCATTGGACATATAGACGATGTAGCGACCGTCGGCGCTGATGTCGGGCGAGGTGGCAGCCACATCGCTGGAATTCAGACCGGGCAAGTCCACCAGCCGCTGTTCCACCGTGTCGTAGAGAAAAATATCCTGGCTGCCGCTGCGGGCAGAGGAAAACACCAGGTAGCGACCATCGCCACTGAAAGCAGGCTCCCCATCGGGGAAGATACTGTTGAGGCCGCTGCCGGCCAGGGTGGGGCGCGGCGTGCGCAAGCCTGCCGGGCTGCAGCCCAACAGCACCAGGCTCAATCCGGCCCAACACAATTTTTTTGCCCAGCAGGTCAGCCTGAACGGGATCCGGCCCTTGGTCAGCATTGCCTTGCCTCTCCGATTCTTTCCATCATACCCAGCCGGCAAACGGCTAGGGTTCTACCTTGACGCCCTTCCAGAAGGCCACGTAGCCGCGGATGTTGGCTGCAGCCGGCTTGGGATCGGGGTAGTACCAGGCGGCGTCTTTGTTCTCCTGGCCGTTGACCACAAGGGTGTAGTAGCTGGCTTGCCCCTTCCAAGGGCAGGTGGTGTGGGTGGGGCTGGGCTGAAAGTATTCCCGCCGCAAAGATTCCGGCGGAAAATAGATGTTGCCTTCCACGGTTTCGTAGCGGTCGGTCTCCGCCACCACCACCCCGTTCCAGATGGCCCTGGGCATGAAAAACCTCCTGTCGCGAACTCTCGGTTCTCAACGTTAGTTTTAACGTTATTTTTGAAGTTGCAGATCTCGGCAAGGCCAACTGCCTTTCTTTGAGATTAGCTTTTCTGCCTGTCGTTGATCGTTGTCGTTGAGGGTTGACACCCGCCCCTGCTGGGCTATTCTCCACTGCTATTGAGCGCTACGGCCATGGCTCGCCGCAACACCCTAGAAGATGACCTCAACTACCAGCAAGCCAAGCGCAGCCTGCGCCAGTGGGTGGCCCAACTGGATCTGCACCCCCAAGAGATCGCGGGCCTAGAAGGGGAGTTAGAGGATCTGCAAACGCTGCTGGACAAGCTGGAGACTGAGGTGATCCACATCGCCGCCTTTGGCCTGGTGGGGCGGGGCAAGTCCTCCCTGCTCAATGCCCTGTTGGGCGAGCCGGTGTTCGAGACGGGGCCAACCCACGGCGTCACCCGTACCCATCGAGCTGCCGTTTGGAACATCAGTTGGGAAACCCGCCCCAAGGCCCCAGCCGCCCCGGCCCGGGGATCCCAACTTCCCCCGCCAGCCATTCAATCGGTACAGGTTACCCACTGGCAGGGATCCCGTCTGGAGCTGATCGACACCCCTGGCCTCGATGAGGTGGACGGCGAGGAGCGGGCGCGGCTGGCCCAAGAGGTGGCGCAGCGGTCGGATCTGATCCTGTTTGTCGTCTGTGGGGATCTGACACGGGTGGAGTTTGAGGCCCTGGCGGCCCTGCGGGAGGCGGGCAAGCCCATGCTGCTGGTCTTCAACAAGATCGACCAGTACCCAGAGGCGGATCGCCAGGCCATTTACGACAAGATCCGCAACGAACGGGTACGGCAGCTCCTTTCCCCCAACGAAATTGTCATGGTGGCGGCCTCCCCGCGCGTGCCTCGCCTGGTGCAAAGGCCGGACGGGAGCTTCGGCGCCCAACTGGAAGTGGGATCCCCGCAGGTGGACGAGCTGCGCCTGAAAATCCTGGAAGTCCTGCATCGGGAGGGGCGCTCACTGCTGGCCTTGAATGCCCTCCTGTTTGCCGATCGCGTCAACCAACAGGTGATCGAGCGCAAGCTGCAAAGCCGCGCCCAGCAGGCCCAAGATCTCATCGCCGCCGCTGCCCGCACCAAAGCGCTGGCGGTTGCCCTCAACCCCATTACCCTGCTGGATACTCTGGGAGGGCTGGCTCTGGATGTCACCCTGATCCTGCGCCTGTCCCGCCTGTATGGCTGGCCCATGAGCAGCGCGGGAGCCGCCCAACTGCTGCAGAAGATCGTCCTCAGCATGCTCAGCCTGGGGGCAGGAGAATGGGTGGCGCTGTTGGGCCTGGGATCCCTGAAAACCTTGCTGGGGGGATCCCTGCCCTTTGCTGGGGGACTCTCTCTGGGGGCCTACGGTTCGGTGGCCCTGACCCAGGCGGTGTTGGCCGGGTTTTCCTGCTACGCCATCGGGGAGGCGGCCCGTCGCTACCTGGCCCAGGGAGCCAGTTGGGGGCCGGAGGGGCCCAAAGCCGCCATAGCCCAGATTTTGGCCGATTTGGACGAAGCCTCGATCACCGCCCGCCTGCGGGAGGAAATCCGCCACAAAATTGGATTCGCTCTCTCCTGACCCTCTACAACCCTCTACAATCAGAAGGCCGAGCCAATCGTTCCCATGACCTACTGCCTTGGCATCCTCACCCGTTTTGGCTTGGTGATGGCAGCAGATTCCCGCACCAACGCCGGGGTGGACTATGTCTCCACCTATCAGAAGCTGTTCGATTTTTCCTTGCCCGAAGAACGGGTAATCTTAATTTGCACCTCTGGCAACCTGTCTATTACCCAGAGCGTTTTAACGGAAGTGCAGCGGGATCTGCGACAGCAGGAAAGTGCGAATCTTCACACGTTTCCCCATCTCTACGACGTGGCCCGCTACCTGGGATCCAAAATTCGTTACATCCAAGAGCAAGACCGACCCTGGTTGGAAAAAGACGGCATCGACGCCCAGTGCAGCCTGTTGCTGGGAGGACAAATCCGCGGCGAGGAGCCGGCCCTTTTTTTGATCTACAGCCAGGGCAATTGCATTCAAGCCACCCCAGAAACGCCTTTTTTGCAAGTGGGGGAAACCAAATACGGCAAGCCCATCCTGGATCGCACCCTCTCCTACGAAACCTCGCTGCAGGATGCGGCCAAATGCGCTCTCCTCTCCATCGACTCCACCATGAAGTCCAACATCTCCGTCGGCCCCCCCATCGACCTGGTGATGGTGCCGGCCAATCAGTTCAAAGTTACCCACCGCCTGCGCCTGCGCACCGGGGATCCCTACCTGGCCAAGATGCGCAAGCTCTGGGAGAGCGCCCTCAAACAAGCCTTCGACCAAATGCCCCCCATCGAGTGGGACTACTCAGATTCAGCCGATCGAGAAGAAGAGCTGATCGACTGAGCGGGGGAGATTGGTAGGATAGGGTAGCTTTGCCCAGCCCTTGTCATGTCAGCCCACACCTTTCAGGACTTGATCTTTCGCCTGCAGCAGTTTTGGGGGGAACAAGGCTGCCTCATCCTGCAGCCCTACGACCTGGAAAAAGGCGCCGGCACCATGAGCCCCCACACGTTTTTGCGCGCCCTGGGGCCAGATCCCTGGCGGGTGGCCTATGTCGAACCTTGTCGCCGCCCCACCGATGGGCGCTACGGCCAAAACCCCAACCGCCTGCAGCATTATTTTCAATACCAAGTGCTGATCAAACCCTCCCCCGACAACATCCAAGATGTGTACCTAGATAGCCTACAAGCTCTGGGCATCAACCCGGCAGAGCACGACATTCGCTTTGTGGAAGATGATTGGGAATCTCCCACCTTGGGGGCTTGGGGTGTGGGCTGGGAAGTGTGGCTGGACGGCATGGAAGTTACCCAGTTCACCTACTTTCAACAGGTGGGCGGGCAGGATTGTCGCCCGGTTTCTGTAGAAATTACCTATGGGCTAGAGCGCCTGGCCATGTACCTGCAGGGGGTAGATTCGGTTTTCGATCTCTGCTGGAATGAGCACCCTTCCCTGGGCCGGATTACCTATGGACAAATCTATTTCCAAAACGAGGTGGAGCAGTCCTACTACAACTTCGAGTATTCCGACCCTGAAATGCTGCTGGAATTGTTCCGCCTCTACGAAGCCGAGGCTAAGCGCTTGATCGAAACCACACACCAGAAGCTGCAGAAACAACTGTTGCCGGATCGGTTGGCTGTGTCTCTGCTCCTGCCCGCCTACGACTATGTGCTCAAGTGCTCCCACACCTTTAACCTGCTCGATGCCCGCGGCGTCATTGCCGTAGCCGAGCGCACCCTCTACATTGGGCGCATCCGCAACCTGGCCCGACAATTGGCGGAGCTATATGTCAGCCAAGCGGATCGACCCGGCTCCAGCTATGCCCTAGGGCAGACGGAACCCACCCTGATCTCCAAAGGCGCCTGGGCTAATAGCTAGGGAAAAAGATCCCTGTTTTCGCTATGATGAGAGATTGGTATCAGCAGGCGCTGGCCTGCCATAGCCACCCCTTACCTTAGGATAATCGACACTCTCGTTTTCGCCCTCTTTTCCTGACCAGTCCACCTTATATTCCCGGAAAAATCTTTATGTTTCGCCATCCCGTCACGCGGGTTTCCATCTTTATCGATGGGAACAATATGTTTTATGCCCAACAAAAAAATGGCTGGTTTTTCGACCCGCGCCGAGTCTTGGATTATTTTGTTAGGTCACAGCCCAATGTCGAGCTAGTCAACGCATTTTGGTACACCGGCATCAAGGATCCCAACGATCAAAGGGCTTTTCGAGATGCTCTGATCAGCTTGGGCTTCACCGTACGCACCAAGATCCTCAAAGAATATCGAGACGAAGACTCCGGCCGCTACTCCCAGAAGGCCAACCTGGATATCGAGATCGTTATCGATATGTTCAACACCGTTGGGCAATACGACAGGATCGTTTTGTTTAGCGGCGATGGCGATTTTGAGCGGGCCGTCGAGCTGTTGCGCTCCAAAAACACTCTGATTACGGTCGTCTCCACCGAAGGGATGATCGCTCGCGAGCTGCGCAACGCCACCGACCGCTACATCGACCTCAACGACATTCGCCCCTACATCGAGAAGCTAGACAAGTAAGGCCGAGATTTTGGGCCGATCCCTCTGCTGTTGAGCCGGCCCCACAGCTCCCTGGCGGAGTTGCCACAACTCATCTGAGTTCCTTCTGGTTTCTCCGCCTTGAGGGGAAGTCTGCTGAGTAAGATTGCTGCCACGCGAGCGACCCATCCGTTACGCCGACCATAGTCGGCGTTGCCGGGAAAAGCTGTCCCAGCCACTTTAAGTTGCTCTGGCAACCGTCAGAAGGGTTGTTATAGTCATTATCAAATAGCAATGAAACACTTCTCCACCTCGTTATTACTACGCAATGCTGTCGCTCTAACTCCCCTCTCCCTCTGGGAGAGGGGCCG
>NZ_JANSJH010000068.1:6740-15498 GCF_047462495.1 Synechococcus sp. H55.2
GGGAGAGGGGCCGGGGGTGAGGGCGGGTCGGCGGCAAAGTGTCTTCGTCTTGTTTGAAACGACTCTATCTTCCTCCTTGCCGGTTAACTTCTGGACAACCTTGGCCTGGGCAGAGGGCCAAAGAGGCTAGCATTGTAAAAAATCTTTGCCCTGACAGGTTCTTATGACCGACGTTCCCGTCTCCCGCATTCGCAACTTTTCCATCATCGCCCACATCGACCACGGCAAATCCACCCTGGCCGACCGGCTCTTGCAAGAAACCGGCACCGTTTCAGCTCGCGAGATGAAGCCGCAACTGTTGGACAACATGGAACTGGAGCGGGAACGGGGCATCACCATCAAGCTGCAGGCGGCCCGCATGAACTACCGCGCCCAAGACGGCCAGAACTATGTGCTCAACCTCATCGACACGCCGGGGCATGTGGACTTTACCTACGAAGTCTCCCGCTCCCTGGCAGCCTGCGAAGGGGCGCTGCTGGTGGTGGATGCCTCTCAAGGTGTGGAAGCGCAGACCCTGGCCAACGTCTATCTGGCCCTAGAGAACAACCTAGAGATCATCCCGGTGATCAACAAAATTGACCTGCCGGGGGCGGAGCCGGAGCGGGTGATCGCTGAGATCGAGCAGGTAATCGGCCTCGATTGCAGCGGAGCGATCTTGGCTTCTGCCAAAATGGGCATCGGCATCCAAGAGATCCTAGAGGCTATTGTGCAGCGGGTGCCCCCGCCACGGGATACGGTGGCGGATCCCTTGCGGGCTTTGATTTTCGATAGCTACTACGACTCCTACCGCGGTGTGATCGTCTATGTGCGCATCATGGATGGGGAGGTGAAGACGGGAGACAAGATTTGCTTCATGGCCTCTGGCCGAGAATACGAGATTACCGAGCTGGGGGTGATGCGCCCCCATCAAGAGCCGGTCGAGGCCCTGCATGCGGGCGAGGTGGGCTACGTGGCCGCTGCCATCAAGAGCGTGGAACACGCCCGTGTTGGGGATACCATTACGCTTGTCCATCGCAAGGCCTCTGAACCTCTGCCCGGCTACAAAGAAGCCAAGCCGATGGTGTTTTGTGGCCTCTTCCCCAGCAGCTCCGATCAATACGCCGAACTCAAAGAAGCTCTGGAAAAACTCAAGCTCAACGATGCTGCTCTCTACTTTGAGCCGGAAGTTTCCCCTGCCATGGGCTTTGGCTTCCGCTGTGGTTTTCTGGGCCTGCTGCACATGGAGGTGGTTCAGGAGCGCCTAGAACGGGAGTACAACCTCGATTTGGTGATTACAGCTCCGACGGTGGTGTACCAAGTTACCCTCAACAACGGCTCTGTGATTCGGGTAGACAATCCCAGCAAGCTGCCTTCCCCCAACGAGCGCACCAGCATTGAGGAGCCGATTGTGAGGGTAGAGGTGATTCTTCCTGAGGAATTTGTCGGTACCGTGATGGAGCTGTGCGAGACCAAACGCGGCACCTTTAAGGACATGAAATATCTGGCGCAGGGTCGAACTACGCTTGTATATGAGCTACCGCTGGCAGAAGTGGTCACCGACTTTTTCGATCAATTGAAATCGCGCACCCGTGGCTACGCCAGCATGGACTACCAAATGGTGGGTTATCGTGCGGATGATCTGGTGCGCTTGGACATTTTGATTAACGGCGAGGTGGTGGATTCTTTATCCACTATTGTGCATCGGGACAAAGCTTTTTATGTAGGCCGTTCCCTGGTTGCCAAGTTGCGGGAGCTGATCCCCCGCCATCAATTTGAAGTGCCCATTCAGGCGGCGATCGGCTCCAAAGTGATTGCTCGTGAAACCATACCGGCCCTGCGCAAAAATGTCTTGGCCAAGTGCTACGGAGGAGATGTGACCCGCAAACGCAAGCTTTTGGAAAAGCAAAAAGAGGGGAAAAAACGCATGAAGGCAGTGGGAACGGTGGATGTGCCCCAAGAAGCATTTATGGCGGTGCTGAAGTTGCAAAATGACTAGGGTGAGCGGCGCTCAACTGCAGCGGGAGGAGGTGTTGGCCTGGCTACAGCGTCAGGTGCCGCCCCCTCGCCTTCGCCATATCTTGGGGGTAGAGGCAATGGCCCGGCAACTGGCGGCCCACTATGGGCTGGATGAGCAAAAAGCTGCTTGGGCAGGGTTGATGCACGACCTGGCCAAGTCCTTCCCGCCGGAGCAACTGTTGCAAAGGGTGGCTCAGGAACGGGAGCTGGACGAGATCGAGCGGGCCGAACCCCACATTCTCCACGCCGAGGTGGGATCCCTGCTGGCACGGGAGCAGTTTCAGGTACAGGATGCAGAGATTTTGGCGGCCATTGCCAACCACACCCTGGGGCGGCCCGGCATGGATCCGCTGAGTTGTGTGGTTTTTGTAGCCGATGCTCTGGAGCCGAATCGGGGCAGCAGCCCAGAATTGGAGCGGTTGCGGCAGATGGCTTTTGTAGATTTGTCTAAAACCGTGGTGGGAGTCTGTGACTTGAGCCTAAAATTTTTGCTAGATCGGAATCAGGTGATTCATCCGCGCACCCTCATGACTCGGAATCATTTTCTGTTGCATCCTTTAGATAGAAAGGATTTAGAGAAGGTTATGTTCCAAGGCAACTCAGTCGTTTCGGGAGGGTTTTAGTTGCTACAGCTTATGCCTGCCCCTGCCGGGGATCCCATCTATCGCATGGCGTTGAGCGCAGCTCGCGCGGCGGAAGAAAAAAAAGGTGGCGACATTGTTCTGCTGGATGTGTCCCAGATTTCCACACTGGCAGACTACTTCCTTTTGATCAGCGGCTATTCGCTTACACAGGTTCGCGCCATTGCCCGGGCAATTGAGGAAAATCTTTGGGAGAAGTGGCAACAAGCTCCGCGCCGCATCGAAGGCCAAGACTCAGGCTCCTGGATTCTGATCGACTATGCGGATCTCATCGTCCATGTGCTCTTGCAAGAGGAAAGAAACTACTATGACCTAGAATCTTTCTGGATCCAGGCCCAGCGAGTTGATTTACCATTGGCGGGCTAGCCTCATTGTTTCTGAGTTCAGATCCCTAAGCTGCAACGGCTTTGCGGAGCCCGTAGCTGGGGCCAGCAGTCACCTGTCTGGCGTCTCAGCACTTGTCTCAGCAGTATTCCAAGCCGGCTTTGGCGCGCTAAGTTAGCCAATTGTCAAAAAATATGTAAGTTCCTTGATATTCCCATAATTTTTCACATAGTCGTATGCTAGCGTGGTGGGCGAGGAGTGGTTGAGTGAGATCTTCTTTCTCACTGTGGCTGAGCTTCTATAGTCTTTGTTAAATACTGTACCCTGCTCTCCTCGGAAGCTCGATAATTTTTCGTTGGTGCCGGATGCCAGCGAAGCGATCTTCACGGTTTCTGATGGTTCCTGTTGGCTGCTTTTAGCGGCAAGTGGGAAGACAAACGAGGTAAATAGAGATGGAAAGGCTTAGCCGCAGAAGAGATCTTACACACGCTTTGTTTAATACCTGTTTTAAGAGTGACAGGGATTTTTAGGAGGGACGTTGATCATGATGGAAAAGATGTTGGTTAATATCGTTGAGTATCTGGCCCTAGGAGAGCTGGAAAATTACCTCTGTACCGAGCATCCCCATCAGCAGGTGTTTCATGACGCCAAGGAGCGGGAAGCGATGATGCAGCAGATCCTAAACCGCGTTCCTGCTGTCTACATGTGGCTGGCTCCCGATGAGTGTCCCAGCCACGATCAGCTCAACCCCTCTGAGCTGGAATTGCTCCGCTCAGTGGTGCGGGATGTGGTCAAGCAGAAGCTGCAACAAGCTTCTTTTGGCGTTGACCCCTATGCGGGATCCATGTCGGAAGCTTTTTACGGGTAGAGAAGCACGGGCTTAGGCTAAACTGCGAGAACATTGCCTCGCCCTGGTATGTTGCCCGTCTACTATTCGGAGACCTTTCTCCGCCACGACACTGGTCCCTTCCATCCTGAGCGCCCGGCTCGCCTGCAGGCCATTGTCAAGGCGCTGCGCAGCGCCTCTTTCGCCGAGCATCTGGAATGGCGGGATCCCCCCTTGGCCGATCTGGCCGAGTTGGAGCGGGTTCACCCGCGCTGGCACATTCAACGGGTGGCCGAGTTGGCCGCGAGGGGCGGGGGACGCATCGACGCAGATACTTCCGTTTCCGCAGCAAGCTTCGAGGCGGCGCGCTTGGCGGTGGGAGCCTGGCTTGCCGCTTCCGCTTCGGCTTTGGCCGCAGCTCAGCCGGCTTTGGTGCTGTGTCGCCCGCCGGGGCATCACGCGGAGCCAGAACGGGCGATGGGGTTTTGCCTCTTCAGCAACGCCGCCATTGCTGCCCTCTGGGCCCTGGAGCAGCCAGGGGTAAGGCGGGTGGCGATTTTCGATTGGGATGTCCATCACGGCAACGGCACGCAGGCAGTGGTGGAGCGCCACCCCCAACTGGCCTATGCCTCTATCCATCAGTTTCCCCTCTACCCCGGCACGGGCTTGGCCCAGGAAACCGGGATCCACGGCAACCTCTGCAATGTGCCTCTGCCTGCTGGGTCAGACTGGTCGGCCTATAAAAAGGCTCTCGATGAGAAGATTTTGCCCTTCTTGCGGGCCTTCCAGCCGGATTTGCTGCTGGTGAGCGCCGGCTTTGACTGTGCCAAAGGGGATCCCTTGGCCAGCATGCTGCTGGAGCAGGAAGACTTTGGCCGCCTGGCTCACCTCTGCCTGGAGGAGGTGACCCGCAAGACCGTCTTCGGCCTAGAAGGGGGCTATGACCTGGAGAATCTGGCCCGCGGCTGGCTGAGCCTGGCCCAAGCTTGCCTAGAGAGCTAGCCCTTCCACTTCACCTTGGGCAGGATCTGCCGCACATCCACCCGGTCTTTGTACTTGAGGGCGAAGTTGAGCAGCGAATCCAAAAGTGAGTCAGACAGATAGTGGGGCTGCAGGCCCAGATCTAGGAGCTTGGTATTTTTGGCGTTGTAGTAGTGCTCCTCTAGCTCGACGCGGGGGTTCTCCAGGTAGTTGATCTCCACCTTCAGACCCAGGGTGGCCCCCGCCTTTTGCACCAACAGCGCCAGTTGCTCCACGCTAAATTGCTCCGTGAACTGGTTCATCACCCGGAACTGACCCGGCTCGGCGGGATGGGCGATGGCCAGCTCCACACAGCGCACCGTGTCGCGGATATCCAGGAAGCCACGGGTTTGGCCCCCCTTGCCGTACACCGTCAGTGGGTGCCCCACCGCCGCCTGAATGCAAAAGCGGTTTAGAGCCGTGCCGAACACGCCGTCGTAGTCGAGGCGGTTGATCAGCACTTCGTCCATGCCGGTTTCTTCTGTTAACACGCCGTACACCACTCCTTGATTGAGGTCGGTGGCCCGCAGGCCCCAGACGCGGCAGGCGAAGTGGATGTTGTGGCTGTCGTGCACTTTGGAGAGGTGATACATGGATCCCGGCTGCTTGGGATAGGGCAGGGTATCCTTGCGGCCGTTGTGCTCGATGGTGATGTACCCCTCCTCGATGTCGATGTTGGGGGTGCCATACTCGCCCATGGTGCCCAACTTCACCAGGTGGCAATCGGGAAATTCCTCCTTGATGGCGTAGAGGATGTTCAGGGTGCCCACCACGTTGTTCACCTGGGTCATCACCGCATGTTCGCGGCTGATCATCGAGTAGGGGGCAGAGCGCTGCTCGCCAAAGTGGACGATGGCATCCGGCGGGAAGCGGCGCATGCAGGAGATCAAGGCTTCGTAGTTGGTGACGTCGCAAACGAAAATGGGAATATCTTTGCCGGTCAAGCCCTTCCAACGATCCACCCGCTGCTCGAGCTGGGCAATGGGCGTCAGGGTAGAAACCCCCAGTTGCAGATCCCAGAGGCGGCGGACATAAGAATCGAGAATGGCCACCTCATAGCCCCTGTTAGACAGGTGCAGGGCTGTCGCCCAGCCGCAGTATCCGTCACCACCAATAACCAGGACTTTCATCAGGGAAGCAAAATTCGGCTGCTCACGAATCTACCAAGTTATGGCATCGAAGACAAATACCCTGGGATCCCATTTTTAATCGCGGATTGGGGCCGACAGGTTACTCGACCTGAGGAGGGTTATCCAGGGTGTAAACCGTGGTCTCGGCGGCAATGGCGCGGCGCAGGTGAGCCGGGACTTGGTAAAGCCCCAGCAGGGTGATGCCATCGAGAAAGCGCAGCGTCCCTCGAGCGGGATCCAACTGCTGGCTCAGAATCTGGTCGATCTGTTCCGGCTCCGGCCTGGAAGAGATGGGATCCTGGGCTGCCAGGGCAAACCCCAGCGGCCCGCCGTAGGTGGGGGCGTAGATAGCGTAGGGCTGCACAGCAGCAAACACCGTTTTCAGGGTGTGAACGATGCGGGTGTGCTGCCACAAGTCCACCGGCCCCGTCGGCCCCGCCTGGAGGACAAAAGCCCCAGCGGGCTGCAACTTGGAGCGGATCTGGCGGAAAAACTCCTGGGTAAAGAGGCGGTAGGCAGGGCCAGCTTCAACAGGATCCGATAGGTCGGAGAGGATGACATCCCAAACCGGCTCTGTCCGGTGGAGAAAGTCGAAAGCATCGGCAATCACGACCTGCACACGCGGATCTTCAAAGGATCCCTGGTGCATTTCCGGCAGGTGCTCTCGACAGGCGGCCACTACCTCCCCATCGATGTCCACCATCACCACCTGCTCCACCGAGCGCCAACGCAGCACCTCCCGCAGCGTCGCCCCTTCGGCCCCTCCCAACACCAATACCCGCCGGGGGATCCCGCCTGCTTGGACGACCTGCACCAGGGCCGGGTGAACCAGAGCCTCGTGGTACAGAAACTCATCCACCGTGGTGGATTGCCAATGCCCATCCAGCATTAGACCCTTGCCGTAGGCCCCCGTCTCGGCGATGAGCATCTCCTGGAAAGGGGTTTTGCGGTAGGCCAGGATGCGCGTGACTGCACGGGCGGTGTAGTCCCAAGGGGTCAAGTACTCCTGAACCCAAAAGAAACTCCTCGGGCTGTCCATCGGCACACCTCGCCGTACCGTTGATAGGAACCGACCTCTGGGATACCCAGATCCCATGCCGGGATTTTCAGTGGTTGAATCTCGAGATCCCGTGAAGTCGGAAAAAGCTGCCACCGGCCATCTCAGCGCCTTCGTCCGGTCGCTTCGCAGGTAAGCACCTCAGCCGAGTCGGGGTCTTCTTCCAGGAGTGTCGGTTGCGTGGTGCGGCGGGGCACCTTGCGCAGGGAATATCGCCGCGCTTGAAACACGTCGATCAAATATTCGCAGGCCGCTTCCGGTCGGGTGTGGCGACCACAGGTAAAGACATCCACCGCCGCATAGCCCGTCTCAGGCCAGGTGTGGATGGAGATATGGGATTCTCCCAAAAGGGCCAGCGCCGTAATCCCCTGCGGCTCAAATGGATGGCACAGTTGTCCCAAAAAGGTGGAGTTGGAACGTCTGGCTGCCTCCCGCAAAGCCTGTTGCACGAGAGAGGCATCATCCAGAAGATTGGCCGGGCAGTCGTAAAGCTCCAGGATACAGTGGATCCCGATCAGAGCTGGAGACCTATCCCCTAATTGGCCAGATAGTGTGTGCAGCATACTATCCCCTAATTGGCCAGATAGAACTGATTAGAACCAGAGGCTGCGCAAAAAGCACAGCTTTACTATCATCTCACAAGCAAAGCCAAATCACACCCCCCAGCGGCTTTTTTCTTAACCGCCAGTTAACTCTAGAGGCGGTTTCGAGGCGCTGCAACCCAGACACCGGCTTTTGAGGGAAGGGTTGGAGAAGCTAAGACTGCTGCTCTCTCGAAGGGGGGGCGGGAGGATAGAGCAGGGCTTCCAGCTCTTGCAGAGCTCGCTCCAGGTTGTCGTTGACAATCACGTAGTCAAATTCGTCTTGGGCATCCAATTCCTTGCGGGCCTGTTCTAGGCGCCGCTCGATGCTTGCCTCTGAGTCTTGTCCGCGCTCACGAATGCGACGTTCTAGCTCTTCCAGAGAAGGGGGACAGAGAAAGATGCGAATGGCGTCTGGATACTGCTGCCTCACCTGGCGGGCCCCGGCCAGCTCAATTTCCAGCAGCACATCCTGACCCTGTCTGAGTTTTTGGCAGACGATCTCGCGGGGAGTGCCGTAAAAGTTGCCGGCATACTGTGCCCATTCCAACAGCTCATTGGCTTCGATCAAACTGAGAAATTCCTCGCGACTGCGAAAGTAGTAGTTGACGCCTTCCTGTTCGCCGGGGCGGGGCGGGCGGGTGGTGACCGAGACCGAAAAATACAGTTCGGGGTGGCGCTGGCGCAATTGGCTGACCAGCGTACCTTTGCCTACCCCGCTGGGCCCTGTCAACACCAGCAGGCGACCGCAAGTGGCAGGAGGTGGAAGGGATCCCTGCGGCTGCGTACACTCAGAGGAAACTGGGGCAGGAGAGGCTGGCATAGGCAGAGAGCGACGAGCTGGTTTGGGTTTGTTTTAGAATATCTCACTCTTGGTTCTTGCAGATGGCTTGCGGCGATGGGCTTTCACTCGGTTTCCTCTGACAAACCGGGCTTGGCCGTTAGGAAGCGGTTGGCAACGGTTTCGGGCTGGATAGCAGAGAGAATCACGTGCCCGGAATCGGTGATGATGACAGCGCGGGTGCGGCGACCGTAGGTAGCATCCACCAACTGGCCCCGCTCGCGGGCATCACTGATGATGCGTTTGATGGGCGCTGACTCGGGACTCACAATGGCGATCACACGTCCGGCGGCGACGATGTTGCCAAAGCCAATGTTGATTAGGCGGGTATCCATAGGGTGAT
>NZ_JANSJH010000069.1:0-15194 GCF_047462495.1 Synechococcus sp. H55.2
GGGATGGGGCAAGTATCGAGCCAGATGGTCGGAGTTCCACCAAGAGGTGGCATAGAGCAAGGGCTGCTGAGAGGTTGCTCCACACAGCCAAACCCGCCGCCGCACCAAGGGGGATCCCAGCCGTGCCAAATCCTTGGCCAGCCGTTGCATGGACTGGGGGGCGGCCCTCTGCTCCGCCGGCAAATCGACCCGGCCCGTGTCGAGCAGATGGGCCTGAATCGGCTCTTGGGTCAAGGCAGCTAGGTTGCGGGTGGTCAAGCCATCCCCCAAGAGCAGCAGGCGCAACACGGGATCCACCTGCACCAACTCAGGCTGTAGCGGGTCTGCCTCCCCCTGCCAATGCAGTTGCAGAGGCCACCAATCGCCTTGGCCAGAGGAGACGTTAGAACAGAGAGCAGCGCTCCAAGGGGATCCTGCGGCGTCGGCCTGGTAGGTCAGTGGAGAAGGGGAAAGTTCCAAGGCGGAGGTTCGGTTGTTAAGTTCTGTATCGCTCCTTAGTCTAACCCACCCCCTGCTGCAGCTCTAGGGGCTTGCCTAGCTGGTGCCCGGCTGGATCAGCAGCCGTACCACCCAGGGGACGACCACGATGACGCTGATCAGGCGGGCCAGATGCATGACCACCACTGTGCTGGTTTGGGCTCCCATGTCCAGGGCAATCAAGCTCATATCGGAAATGCCCCCTGGCGCCGTGCCCAAGATGGCCGTGAGGCGCTCGATGCCCAACCAACGGGAGATCAAATACCCCGACAAAACTCCCGTGCCCACCGCAATCACCGTACAGAGCAGGGCCGGTCGCCACAGATCCTTCAGGGCAAAGAAGGTCTCAGCAGTGAGCTTGCTGCCTAGGAGAATACCCAGCACCACCTGCATGACAAAGCGGATCCCGGCTGGGGGAGTGGGGATCGGGATCGCCCCCCAAACATTGACCAAACCCACTGCTACCATCGAGCCCACCAAGGCTCCTGCCGGCAGCCTCAGCTTGACTGCGATCAGGGCACCTGCCAACCCGATCAACACCGTCCAGAGATAGTTCATCATTGCGGCCTGGCCTCGAGGCAAGGGGATCTCTGCAAAGCAGGGCTTGGCCCACCTTTTCCACGACATTCGGCGCAAATGCCGTAGAAGTCCAGCACATGGTACTCGATCACAAATTGGTAGCGGCTGGCAAGCTGCTCCTCCAGATCTTCCACCGGGCAATCCGGCAGAGGCACCACCCGCCGACATTCGGTGCAGATCAGGTGATGGCGGTTGTGGCCGTTGCTGGGCAGAACCTGATAGTAGGTTTGCTGATCCCCCAAGTTGACCGCCTGCAGCTTGCCCTCATTGCGCAGAGCATCCAAAACTCGGTAAACCGTGGCCAGACCCACCGTGTGGTTGGCATTGCGTAACTCCAAAAAGATCTCTTGCGCCGAAAGGGGCTGTGAGCGCTGCTCTAGCAGCTCCAGAATTAATTTCTGGTTGCGGGTCTGGCGGGAAGAAGACATGATCCTTTGTCTGGGTCATTCTTTGGGGTCAGCGCTCAGAGTCTGCCTCGGCTTTCATGCGCTCTAGGGTCTGGTGCATCTGGTCGAACATTTGGGTTAGGGAGAGCCCAAATCCCCCAAGCTGGGTTTGCAGTTGTTTGATGGTCATCTGAGCCATAAAGTCGTCGGAGAGCTCCAGCCGCTTCATGAAAATGCGCTGGCGCTCCAGCAATTCTTCCATTCGCTCAATGAAGATTTTTTTGCCTTCCCGGTCGAATTGGCCGTAGCGCTCGCCAAGTCGCATCAGGTTTTGGAAGTCCTGAAACAGTTGCTTGGCTTCTTCTTGGACGATCTCCGAGTCGAAAAAACTCATGGCCTTCGGTTTGCTCTGCATAAACTGTATTGGATATACCCATCCTATCCGATCGGGTTGGGGGGCGCAGTCCCTGCCGTTTTCCGGCCAGTACGGGATCCCGCCCTTCGCTTGGGTGGAGAATGGAGTTTGGGCCTGTCTGCCCCGCTCTCTGCTATGTTCCCCTTTCCTGGTGTGAAGGCTTACACGCAGCCGGCTTTGGCCCGGCAGTGGTGCCAACGGGTGCAGGGATCCCGACCGCTGTTTTTGGCCTGCCTGGGGTTTACGGAAACAGCTCTTGTGCCGGGCATCTCCGCTGCCGGCGCCACGCCCTCCTTGCGGCGCTACACGGCCCTTGCCGATGGAGAGGTGCTGCTGGGGGGCTATTCTCACCGCTTGCCCACCTCTCCCGATGGCTATCCTTCACCGGTGGTGATCAGCCGCGCCGTCCTGAGGGAGTTGGGGATCCCCTGTCGCGTGTTCGACTGTGGTTTGCCGGAGCCGCTGCCGGGGGCAGAAACGGTAAGCGCCAGGGGGATGGCCCGCTGCTTGAGCACGGGGCAGGCTTTATCTCTGGAACGGGTGGGATCCCTGTGGCAGGAGGGGTATGAGCGGGGATCCCGGCTGGAGTCGAGCTACTGCGTCATCGGCGAATGTGTGGCAGGGGGCACCACCACGGCACTGGCGGTGTTGCTGGGGCTGGGCTGGCAAGCAGAGGGCATGGTCAACAGCAGCCACCCGGTCTGCAACCACGCCCAAAAGCTGGCCTTGGCGCGGCAAGGTCTGGCCCATCTCTCGCCCAACGCTACAGCGCCGGAGGTGGTGGCCGCTGTGGGGGATCCGATGCAGCCCTTTGTGGCCGGGCTGGCGATGGCGGCAGCCCAGCGGGGGCCGGTGCTGCTGGCGGGCGGCACCCAGATGCTGGCGGTGCTGGCCCTGATGCGGCGCTGGGGGGAAGAGCAAGGGATCCCTTGGCCCCCAGAGAACGTAGTGGTAGGCACCACCCGCTGGGTGGCCGAGGATCCCTCCGGCAATACGGTGGCCTTGGCCGAGTTGCTGGGAACTGCCCCCCTTTTGGCTACCCAACTGAGCTTTGCCAATAGCCGCTACGCCCCCTTACAGGCTTACGAGCGGGGCTATGTCAAGGAGGGGGTGGGGGCGGGTGGGCTGGCCATTGCCAGCAGCCTATATGCCGGCTGGGGCCAGGCAGAGCTGTTGGCCGCCGTTGAGCGCAGCTACGAGCAACTTGTGCTTCAGGCCGGCTCCAGGGGGGCCATCGTCAGGCCCTCCCGCAGCAACTGTTGATGGTAGAGCTCCGCTTGCTCTTGCGGGCCGACCCAGACGACCGCTTGCCCTTCGGCATCCACCTGCACGGTTAGTTGTCGCGCCAAGGGCAGGGTCATGCCGGGGATGTACTTGAGCAGGCATTCGGTAACGTGCTGAAAGGTGTTGAAATCGTCATCCAAGACGATCACCTTGAAGTGGGGGTAGGGCTGACGAACCCGGGTTCTCGATGGAGACGACTGCTGAGCCAGTCGAGTGGGAGCTTCCGTGGTCATAGCAGCAGAACTCAAGACAACATCCCGTAACTTTAATGCCTCAGATTTGATTCAACTTTCTCAACAGCCAAAAATAGGCCGCTGTTGATTCTGAGTCTATTCTAGTTCCTAGTCTAGTGAACTCTGGTGAACGCATTGGCGTCTGCCGGCAGCCCCTATTTGCCTTCGGATCCCCTGCCGGTGCAAGAGATGGGAAAGAGGTGCGGATTCCCGACCCGCTCTCACAACATCAGCTCTTCCCGCAGGGAGCGGCGGGGCTTTTTGCCGCCGAAGTGGTGCTCAAAATAGAGGGCGGTGGCCTGCGACAGGATCCCGGCTTGGGCAAGGGCCTGGCACAGGGATCCCGCCGGCGGCAGGTGCTTCTGAATCTGTTCGATTTGGACGGCGCTGACCAGCCCCGAAGCCTTAAGGTAGTCGGCTACATGCCGTCCACCTGCTAGGTACACAGAGTAGCCGTCTTCGCTGAAAAACTTGACCGTCTCTGGCTTGAGGCCGCTGTGGTGGGTCAGCACATCCGTGAAGGTGCCGCCCTCTGTTTCCCAGCCATGGATGATGGCTTCGATGCCAGCATTGTCGAGGAGGCCGGCTGCCCGCAATTGGGTCAAGATCCGCTGCACCCAAGGGGTGGCCCGCTGCAGCGCTTCCAAGTCCTCTTCTCCCAAATACCCTTGGGGCGGTAATTCCCCTTCTGCTGCTCTTGCGGCTACAGTCGGCGTTGAGATGGCCTGCGGCGGGACTTGTTGCTGGGCCGTAGGCGCGGTGGCAGGGGGAGGGGCTGGCTGTGTCTGAACTGCTTGCAGTTGGGCTTGGAGCTGACGCACCTGCTCTTGGGCCTGTTGGAGCTGGGCTTGGGTTTCTTGGAGTCGAGCTTGAGTTTCCTGCAGTTGCATCTGCAGCCGGTGGATGGTCTCGGCGGCTTCTTGGCGGGCGTGGGCCAGGTCGGCGATGAGGCGAGTTTTCGTCGATTGAGCCAGTTGGAGTTGGTGCTGGTGCTCCTGCAACGATTGGCTCAGGGTGGCCAGTTGGGCTTCCTTCTGCTCCAGCGTCTGGCGCAGGTGGGCTTCCGTTTGCTGGTGCTGCTGCAGCCGGGATCCCAGCTCTTGCAGCTTGGGTTTGGCCTGGGATTGCCATTCTGTCAGCTCGTGGCAGCGGCGACGTAAGGTCTCCAGCTCGGCTTGGGAAGCTTGCAACTGTTTGGCCAGGGCCTGGACTTGCGCGGATCCCCGATCTTGCTGGGCTTGGAGCTGCTCCTCCAACTCTTGAATGCGCTGCTGGGCAGCCCTGTGTTGCTCGGATCCCTGCTGAATCTGGGCGGCCAGTTGGGCTTCCAACTCGGCCATTCGCTGCTGCTGGGCCTGGTAGTTAGCAATCTGCTGCCGCAACTGCTCGGCTGTAGCTTGCTGGTGCTGTCGCTCCTGCTCCAGTTGCGCCTTTAGGGCGGCAACCTGCTCTTGGTAGCGCTCCAGTTGGGCTTTGTATTGCGCGGTAGCTTTGTGAACCTGCTGCGCTGCCTGCAGCGGCGAAGCGTAGAGGGGAGGCTGATCCGGAATGGTGGACCACTGCTCCACCATCACTTCCCAACTGTTGGCAGCTCCTCGCCGTCGCCGTAGCTGCTGCTGCTTGTCGAGGGCCCACTCCAACCAGTGGGGTTGCACCCAGCCCTGCTGCACCAGGATCTCCCCCAACTTGCGCTCGGGGTGGTGCTTTTGCTGAAGCAGAGCTTGATACACGTGCTCCACCTCCAGGTAGCCGTGCAGCACCAGGATCTCGCCGATGCGCACCAACTCGACCGGGATCAAAGGATAGAGATCTTGCGGGGCAACCCAGCCGTGCTGCATACACAGCTCCCCCAACATCAGGGGGCTGTCCGCCTTTTCCCACATGGCCTGAGCCAACTGGGCGGGGGTGAGCAACCCCGCTTTGTTGAGGGCTTCCCCCAAGCGGATCTCGAACTTTTCCCGCTCAATAGCGGCTGGGCTGGAGCTGGTCAACGGATTCATGGGGCCTCTCGGACATGAGGAGTAAGCTTAACTACAGCTATCATGTCGGAAAATTCTTAGAAAGGCGAGGGAGCGCAACTGTGATGCATTTTGTCAAGCCGGGGATCCACGGATGTTGCAGGAATGTCCATCTTTAAGCTGCAAGAGGCCGTTGTTCCCGGCTCTGAGCAAACTGCTGAAGCCGGCGCAGCATCAGCAATTGTCCCAAGCCCAAGGGCAAGAGAGAAACGGCTTCTACCCGCAACTGCACCCAGCCGTTCCCCCACCGCCAATCACAGTAGCCATCGGCTCCGCCCCACATCAGCAGGCGCAGCCGTTCCGGCAGCAGGGTTTCCACTTGGTGCAGGATCGAGAGGGGGCCCCATTGGACGGCAAAGGTGCTGCCCGGCTCCAGCCTGGCGGGCAGGGATCCCTGCAATTGCTGTGGCCAGATCCACTGCTGCAACAACTCCACCTCGGTCAAGCAGCGCTGTATCGTCGATGCACTGGCCTCGACTTCGATGCGGATGGTGGAAGATTGGAATGTCCCGAGCATCCTTGTCCCGCGTAGGTGACCCCAAAACCAAAGCGGCAAGGGGGTGACCCCTGTCAACTCTATTCTGGCCGATTGCTCCCGATTTGCCTTTGAAAACGGCTCGTCCCCATGTGGTGGCCATCTTGGCCCAAAGTCTGGATGGCAAGCTGGCAGCTCACCGCGGGCAAAGGCCCCACTTCGCCAGCGCCGAAGACTATCGGCACCTGGAAAACCAAGCTGCCCGGCAACAGGCTTTGATTATGGGGGCGGCCACGCTGCGGGCCTACGGCACCAGCCTTCGCCTCCGGGATCCCGAGCTCATCCAACGCCGACTCCAGCAGGGCCTCTCCCCTCAGCCTCTGACGATCATCTGCTCCGGCAGCGGGGATATTCCTGAGGATTTGCCGTTTTTTCGGCAGCCCCTCACCCGTTGGCTGTGGACCACTCCCCAGGGATCCCGGATTTGGGAGAACCGCACCGGCTTTGCAGATATCTGGGTGGCTGCCGATTGGGATCTGCCGGCACGGCTGGCCCGCCTGCGCAGTTTGGGCATTGAACGGGTGGGGTTGCTGGGCGGGGGGCGGCTTTTGGGGGCGTTTTTGCAGGCAGGGAGCTTGGATGAGCTGTGGGTAACCCTGGCGCCGGTGTTGCTGAGTGGGTATGCCGATGCCCCGGCTAGCATCGAGGGCTGGCAACTGCAGGGATCCCCGCCCCAGCTGGAGCTGCTGGAGTGCCACCGTGGCTCTAAGGAGCTGTTTTTGCGCTACCGGGTCGAGTGGCCCTGAGGGGGCTCGCGAGAAAAAATTTTTGGACAAATTTAGATTTCTCAGAAATCCACAGGTTTTCCCCAGACTTTCCACAGGCGGGCGGGCTGTTTTCCACAGACTCCTTGCCACAGGAAACGGCAGCGAGGGTTTCTGTGGAAAAGTCCAAACTGGAAAGTTCAGGCGGATACACCTTTAGGAATGTAACGGGATCGCGCCGTTTTTGCCGATGGCATCAAAGCCAGCGGCGGACTTTAACAAACTTGGAGCCGCTGCCCAGGATTGACAGCCCCCATGGGGCAGAGGGCAGAATAGCCGCACCTGAGGTGAGGGGGAGATTTTCCTGGCAGCTCTCCTCAGAGGCAAAGAACCCTTTGCCCAAGAACTCTATCCCTTCTCCTGCCTGAGACAAGGCCAAGGGGCAGCCTGGTATCCTCTGGCCGCTGCCGGACGGGCTAGGGGCAAACTTCTACAGACTGTCTTGCTTTTGACGGGGCTGATGCGGCCCCCGGCATACCCAAGTTAGAGAGCTGGGTTGGTTTGTTTGCGATTCCCTTCTAGGCAGGCCCGGTTTTGGCCGGATCCCTAGGTTTTCTTGGTTTCACTGTTAACCCCGAGTAGGTGGTTGGGCTATGGATTCTCCCACCGTCAGCATTTTGAGCGAAATTCCCGAGGAGCTACACGACACTCTCAAAAACTACCTCTCTCGTCACCCCGACTGGGATCAAGATCGGGTGGTGACGGCGGCACTCTCGCTATTCCTGCTCCAGAGCGGAGACACAGATCGGCGCGCCGCCCGTATTTACTTAGACAGCCTGTTTCGCCGCAACTGAGCCCTCGGAAGGCAAGCCCCGAGGATGGCCCGATGCATGGGCGGGGGGTTAGGAACACTCTGTCAAGAACGTCCTACTAACCTGAACTGTTAACCTGAGTAGGAAGATGTCCCGCTGTTGCCGCATGCCGGCGGGAAGGGTAAAAAGGGATCCACCAAGGGAAAAACCGTGCCACAGGGCTTCGGGCGAGGAAAAAGCGACCGGCAGACGGCTGGGCCAAAGGGCCTAGGACGAGGCTCCGCTCTACCCCCCTGCCCTTCCCCGGAGGCGACCCTGGCGCTGGCCGAGCGCCACCGACAAGCAGGGGATCTGGAGACGGCACTGCACCTCTGCCGGCAGCTTACCCGGGCCCATCCCCACCTGTTCGCCGCCCAGGCGTTGCTGGGATCCCTCTATCTGCAGATGGGGGATCCCTGCCAAGCCCTGACCCCCCTGCAATTGGCTTTGCATCTGAGAAGGGATTGGGTGCCAGCCTGGCAGGAGCTGGGCGATGCCTGGATGCTACTGGGCAACCCGGAGGAGGCGGCGCGCGCCTATGAACAGGGCTTGGCTTTTGCTCCTGCCGATGGGCAACTGCTCTTGCGGTTGGGCAGTTGTTGGCTGGCTTTGGGGAAACGGGAGCAGGCGATTGCGGTGCTGCGCCAGGCCGCAGCAGCCCAGCCTCCCCAAGTTTATGCTTTGGCGGCTTTGGGGAACGCCCTCCTGTTCGACAACCAGCTTGGGGAAGCGGAAGCCTGGTTTCGCCGCGCTCTCGCCCTGGCGCCGCAGGAGGGGCGGATTCTCGTCAACCTCGGCCACTGCCTGCACCTACAAGACCGCCTAGAGGAGGCCGCCGACTGTCTGCGACAGGCCATCCCGCTGCTGCCGGAGGAGGCGCAGCCCCACAACAACCTGGGCACCGTCCTGCAAGAGCAAAACCAACTCGAGGCCGCTATTGAGGCTTATCGACGCGGCCTGCAGTTGGCCCCCGACTGGCCGGAGATCCATTACAACCTGGGCACGGCCTTGCTCACCCTGGGCCGCTATGAGGAGGGGTGGCGGGAGTACGAATGGCGGCTGCAGCGACAAGGGGCAGCCTATCCGCGCTTCCTCTCGCCCCTGTGGCCGGGATCCCCTCTGGGCCAGCAGACGCTGCTGATCTACGCCGAACAAGGGCTGGGGGACACGATTCAGTTTGTGCGCTACCTGCCGCTCTTGGCCGCCGCCCATCCTGCAGCCCAAATTTTCTTCCGCTGTCAGGGATCCCTCGTCGAGCTGGTGCAAGCCGCCTTCCCCCAGGTACAGGTTATCTCGGAGAGGGATCCCTTGCCCTCTTTCGACCAGCACCTGCCCTTGCTCAGCCTGCCCCACCGCCTGGGCACCACGCTGGAGACAATTCCCGCCCGCATCCCCTATCTGACCTGTCCCGATGGGAGCTCGGCCTGGCCGGAAGATTGGCCAGAGCTTCCCCCGCGAAAACTGAAGGTGGGACTGGTATGGGCCAGTGGCCGCCGCGCCAACCCTGAGCTAAACCGCGTGCAAAGGCTGAAAAGTTGTCCTTTGGACTTGCTGCTCCGGGAATTGCCAACGTCCGCCATCCAGTGGGTCAGCCTACAGGTGGGGGAAGATCTAAGCCCAGTGGGATCCCTCCTGGAACAGCACCAGGTGATGGAGTTGGGATCCCGTTTTCGCCATTTTGTCGATACAGCCGCAGCCGTTGCCCAGTTGGATCTGGTGATCAGCGTCGATACAGCCGTTGCTCATTTGGCCGGCGCGATGGGCAAGCCGGTGTGGGTGCTGTTGCCCTTTGCCGCCGATTGGCGCTGGCTCCTCCAGCGGCAAGACAGCCCCTGGTACCCTGAGACAATGCGCCTGTTTCGGCAAAACACACCAGGAGACTGGGTTGGCGTGTTGCGGCAGGTGCGGGTCGCCCTCGAAGAGACGCTGTCAGGGATCCCTTCTCAAAACCCCACCTATTCCTCGCCCTGAACGATGCGCTGAAACAAATAGCCGGTGCCGCGGGCCGTCAGGATCAGCTCTGGATTGCTGGGGTCATCTTCCAGCTTGGCCCGCAGCCGCGAAATGTGGACATCCACCACCCGCGTATCCACATGGCGCTCCGGGGTATAGCCCCACACCTCCTGCAAAATCTCGGAGCGGGAAAACGGCTCCCCCGAGCGGCTGACCAACAGCTCCAGCAGACTGAACTCCATCCCGGTCAGGCGGATGCGCTCGTCCCGTTTATAGACCTGCCGCTTGTTGGTATCGATGCGGATATCCCCCACCTGAATCACTCCAGAACTGGGGATCCCCTCGTGGCTTGCCCGCGCCACCCGTCGCAGCACCGAGCGAATGCGGGCTTCCAGTTCCTTGGGCGAAAAGGGCTTGACCACATAGTCGTCTGCCCCCAGCTCCAACCCCGTGATGCGGTCGGCCACATCCCCCAACGCCGTCAGCATGATGATCGGAATGTCGGATTCCTTGCGCAACTCCTGGCAAACTCCATAGCCATCCAGCTTTGGCATCATCACATCCAGCACCACCAGGTCGGGATCCTGCTTGTGGAAAACCTCCAGCGCCTCCTCGCCATCCGAAGCCGTAACCACGTCGTACCCGATCATGGACAGACGGGTTTCCAAAATGCGTCGAATGCTAGCCTCGTCGTCGACCACCAGAATCCGTTCCTTACGCTGTGCTTCCACGGTGCCGCAACTCCTGAACTTCTCAATAAAAAAGATTAGAAAAATTGAGGCAAGCGCTAAATTGGGGTGAGCAGATGCAATGGGGCCGATCTGGAATGGATGGGTTTGCCCAGGGAATTTCAGACCCCCCAACCCCTCGTCTGTTGGCGGCCAAAGCCGCACCTCAAGGATGCAGCCCTGGGAAACAGACACAGAACAGCAGGCTCTTTGGCCACCGGACTCGATCTTAAAGTTCTAAACTTTGTCCAGCAGCACAGGCGTGGCCCCCTGACAAACCCTTGCGGTTGACCCCTGCCAAACCTGAGAAACCTTCGTAAGAAGTTACTTTCTACTCCCTAATTTATCATCCAGAAACGGCTGCTACCCCACCTTGACGCTCTATTCTGCGGCAATTTAGCCCAACTTGATACATACCTTCACAACTTCTTCAGGTTGCGACAAGGGCTGCGCTGGGTCGGAATGACTCGAATGGCTATTCGGCAGAAAAAGTGGCTGCCGCCACTCCCTAGCCGTTGGCAGTGGGAAGAGTATAGCAACTGTCCAGCAGGCCAGCGGAACGGATTTCGCGGTCGGCGTGATGCTCCAAAACGCGCCGCAACAGACGTTCTGCCTCCAGCCAAGCCGCCAAGGGCAGCGAATCTTCGGCCAGGGGCAAAGTTGGACTGGGCAGGGATCCCAAAGCTTGCAGGACGGAACTGGAGACCCAGACAATTGGGCTGGGCCGCTGCGCCACCCGGCAAGGATCGCAGACCAAGCCGCCCAATTGCGGGCTGAAAAAAACGTTATCGACCAACCCCCCCCCGCAGAAGTGACAGGCTTGCACCTGGGGAGCGAACCCTGCCAACGCCAGGAGGTGATACAGCCCATGGATGAGCAAAGGCAAAACGGCCCGCTCCGAAGCGGCCCGTTCGATGCGTTGCAAGTGTTCCACCAACACCACAAACAGCTCTTCCTGGGCTTGGTCGGGCAAGGCCAGTAGCAAGGCCACCTCCGCCAGGTACTGGGCCGCCGTGAGATGGGCCAAGCTGCGGCCAAGACGAGGAAAAGTCTGGAGAGTTTCCACCTGGACAATGCGCTGCAGACGTTGGCAGGCCTCCGTCTGGGCAGACCAGCGCCCCCGCGCGATCAGCAGCTCGTTGATGACAAAGGGCTCCATTCGCCCTCCCCACTTGGAAGGCTGCTTACGGGATCCCTTGGCCACCGCGCGGATCAAGCCTTGCTCGCGGGTCAAGATGGTTATGATCCGATCCGACTCGCCCAGCGGGATCCCCTTTAGGTTGATGCCCGTCACCCGATAGGTGCGCCCACTCATGCGGTTCCTCTGGCTTGCAGCTCTTGCATGAGCTCCAGCCCCCAAGAGGTGCCGATGCGGCTGGCCCCTGCTTGGATCATGGCCTCTGCTTGAGCCAGCGTGCGAATGCCGCCCGAAGCTTTCACCCCCACTTTACCCCGGCTGAGCTGCCACAACAGTTGCACATCTGCCGGCGTCGCCCCGCCCATCCAGCCGGTGGAGGTCATCAAAAAAGCTGCCCCCGCATCGATGCAAATCTCCCCGGCCAGCTTTTTCTCTGCCTCGGTCAAGAGGGCCGTTTCCAAAATGGCCTTGACGCAAACCCCCGTTTCTTCCACCAGTTGGGCAATCTCGGCATGGAGGCGATCCAGCTCCCCCGCCTTGAGCCAGGCCAAGTTGATGCGGACATCCAGCTCCCGGCACCCCTGCTCCACCGCCAGTTGAGCCTCATAGAGCTTAGCCTCCGCAGTGGTGGTGCCCAAGGGAAACCCCACCACCGTGCTTACCTTGACCGGGGATCCATGCAGCCGCTCCACCACCCGCGGCACGTAACAAGGTGGAACGCAAAAAGTGGGAAAACAGTAGCGCAAGGCAATTGCGCACCCCTGCTCGATCTGTTCTGGGGTCGCCATCGGCAACAGCAGCGTGTGGTCGATGTACTCCGCCAAATTGATCGAGCTATCCGCCGCGCCCTTACGCTCCAGAGAAAGCATGGGTCGAGCCCCCAGCACCCTTCTCTACTTTAGCCCCAGTTTTCGCCCGCAGGGAGCCGCAAAGGTGGCCGAGCCTTATCGGTGTACCACCGCCCGATCGCCAGCCTTGATTGACCTGCCGCGTGCTAGGCACAAATGCGGGGCAAAGGTGCGGGCGCCGAGGTCACCTGCAGCAATCGGGGAATACGGCTGCTGTCGTAGATGCGAAATTCTTTTTCCAAGATGGCTTTTTCGTCGCGCACCGCCTGGTTCAAAACGATGGATCCCTGCGGATCGGAGATGGAACGGTGGAAAGTGCCGGGGGGAATGCGCAAAATACCTCGATTGGCTTCCAAGCGCACAATGTGGAAGGGATCCCGCCAGCTAAAATTCACCAAATAAAACGTCCGCCCGCCCCACAGAGCCAACAAGTTGTCCTCTTGGTGGGGATGCATGTAAAACTGCCAATAGCCTTGAGGATTGTCGGGGGGACTGATGGCCGGCCCATCATGATAAACCAAGTCGCGGGCGTTGGATTGGGCAACTGTGATGTCGAAAAAACGTACGCCGGGGGTATCTCGAAATTGATGAAAAGGCAGCAGGGCAAACATGGAGCTCGCCATGGGAACACCTGACCAACGACAGAGAGAAAAACAGGTTTTCACACTGTTTCGTGCTGTTTCGCAGTGTGAAGATGGAGTTATGTCGTCAGTTTAGTCAGGCCCAGCAGAGGGTTCAAATCTGAGATAGCATCACATCTATGCGCAGATCGAATAGATGGGATCCATGAACATCTCACAACTGCGAACTCTGGTGGCTGTGGTGGAGCGGGGGAATTTCAGCGATGCCGCCCTGCAATTGCAGATTTCCCAGTCGGCGGTGAGCCGGGCCATCGCCAGCCTAGAGGAAGAATTGGGGGTGTCTGTGTTGGTGCGCGGTCGCTTTGGGGCCCGCCTAACGCCGGTGGGGGAGCGACTAATGCGCCATGTCCGCAAGATGCTGCAACTGTGGGAACAAATGGAGTATGAAGCCAACCTGGAAAAAGGGTTGCGGGGGGGAAATGTGCGGGTTGCCGCTTTTCGCAGTGCTGCAACCCATTTGCTGCCGCCGGTGATTGCCCGCTTCCGCCAACAATTTCCGCAGGTTGCCGTCACCCTTACAGAAGAAGATCCGGCCACAGTGGAACATCTGCTGCGCTCAGGCCAGGTGGATATTGGCCTATTGCCCTTGCCGCGGGCTGCTGAGGATCTGCAGACGTGGGAGATCGCCCGCGACGAGTTCATTTTGTTGGTTCCGCTGAGTTTTGGGCCCCTGCCGGAAACCCTCACTTGGGAGGATCTTTCCCGCTTTTCTTACATTCTCTACAACTACGCCGAATGCACCACGGCGGTGCGCAACCACTGGGAAGCGGCCCACCAAACCCTCAAGGTGGCCTACTTGGTGAAGGAAGACTCCACCATTGTGAACATGGTGGCGCAGGGTCTGGGGGCTGCTATTTTGCCCCGCTTGGCTGCCCTCCCCATTCCCGCAGGGATCCAGATCCGCCGCTTGCCCATCCCCCTGGAGCGGGTGATCGGGGCTGCCATCCTGGCCTCGGCGCTGCATCCGCCGGCAGTCTTTGCCTTCCTGGAAGCCTTACGGGGAAACCCGTCCCAGTTGCCGGGTGGAGAGCTGGCCTTAAACTCCTCTTAAAATCCTGTTCCCAGGTAACTGCTAGCATGAGGCCAACTTCACTCCCACCCCATCGGAAAGGAAGGCCTCTATGAACTGGCTGACGCTGCTTGGGCTACTTTGTCTTCCCGGCTCTCTGTTTTCATTTTTTGAGTATTTGCGCTCCCAGAGGTTGGTTCAGCAGCTCTCTGCAACTCGGTTGCTCAAGGTAGCCGAGCTTCGCAATCTCGGTCAGACAAGCCCAAAAGGATCGAACTTGGCCCAAGTTTACGGCAGGATTGTGTGCGATCGGCCTTTGGTATCGGAGTTTTCACGCCAGCCTTGTGTCTACTACAAGTCGGAGATCACTTGGGAGTATGACGAAGCCGAGTGCTATCGAAAGTATTTGAATAGCGAAGGCGATGTCGCCTACAGGGAACGGATCAGCGAAGGCGAATACCAGAACGCTCTGCGCTTGGGATCTCGGGCAAAATCCTATCCGGGGGGAATGACCGGAAAAAGGCCCGGCTTGGGCTACTCTGACTCCGGTTCTTTCCAGAAAAGGGTGGATCCCGGCTACTCTGATTCTTTCCAACAAAAGCCCGGCTCTGGCTACTTCAGCGCGGCCTCCTTTCAGCAAAAACCCGGCTCTGGCTACCCCCCTTCGGACTTTTTCCAGAAAAAGCCTGGTTACTCCGATTACCCGCAAAAGCCTGGCTTCCCAGGCCATCTGGAAAAATCGCAGTTTTCTGAAGCAGGCCCTCCCCAGAAGTACTACAGCAATGTGTACTACGATCCGAGCACGGGTCGGGAATATCTCCTTGAGAGAGAGACAGAAACAAGAACTGAGACCCTTCACTCGGTGGTTCGCCAGCTCCCTTTTTTCATCGAAGACGAAACCGGAAGGGTGAGGGTGGATCCCACAGGTGCCGAGGTAGAGGCCATGTTGGTTGTGGATGAGACTGTTTTCCCCGGAAAAGGCCCCAGCCGGTTCAACTTCGATCTCAAACGCTACTTTTCCCGGATGAGAACAGAAAATCGCTCCACCCGCTCCTTTGTCTACAAAGAATGGGTGCTCCCGGTGGATGGGATGGCCTTTGCCATGGGGGAGGTGCGTTCTGAGGTAGGGGATCCTGTGATCCGAAAACCCCTTTCGGGAGGACGGTTCATCATCGCGCCCAAATCCGCTGAGGCCCTCTTGGAAGAGCACCGCTCCAATGCCTACGGCTTCTTGGCGGGATCCCTCGTCCTGCTGGGCATTGGCGTTTTCACCGTGCTCCACCTGCTGCAGTCCCTGTAGCCCTATCGGCGATAGGCTCCCATCCTCTCTCCTCACTGTTGTAGTCATTGCTACACAACGCTGTCGCGAACGCGCCGCTTCAGCTCCCCTCTCCC
>NZ_JANSJH010000070.1:0-2134 GCF_047462495.1 Synechococcus sp. H55.2
TTCAGGTGGCTTTGGCCCATGCCGCTCTGGCCAGCAACGACGTAGATTTTCTCACGGCCCATTGGGAAAACCTGAACTACCCGATGATTGTGAACAATGGCGGTGAAGAGCGGCTGCAGCGGGTAGGGGTGTTGGTGGACAATACGGTGCAGGGTTATTTGATCGACAAAGCGACTGCAGAAGCCCATGGCATCCAAAATCTGGGGCAGTTGCGCGATCCCCAAATTGCCCGCCTCTTCGACAGCGATGGCAACGGCAAGGCCGACTTGGTGGGGTGCAACCCCGGCTGGGGCTGTGCGGCGGTTACCGAACATCACCTAAAAGTTTATGAGCTAACCGACACCGTCCAGTTTGTGCAGGGGGAATATGACGCTCTGATCGCCGACACGATCACCCGTCTGCAACAGGGGGAGCCCATCTTGGCCTATGCCTATTCCCCCCATTGGGCAGGAGCTTTCCTGAAGCCCGGCGAGAATGTTGCCTGGCTAGAGGTGCCCTTCACCAGCTTGCCGGCGGAGCAGGCGGATGTCAGCACGGTTAACACCCTCGTGGATGGCCGCAATTTGGGCTTTGCGGTAGATCGCATTCGAGTGGTGGCGCGGGCAGACTATCTGCGGGACAACCCAGTGGCGCGGCGGTGGCTGGAGCTGGTTTCCATCCCCATCGAGGATGTGAATGCTCAGCAAAAGCGGGTTCACGACGGAGAGAGATCCCCTGAGGATATCCGCCGTCATGCGCTGGAATGGATTGCGGCAAATCGTCAGCTCTTCGACCGTTGGCTGCAGCAGGCGAGGCAGGTGGTCAGGTAATGGCGGATCTCACTCTGCTCTGGAGTGGCCTGCTGGATCCCTTTGATCAGGTGCGCATCCCCTTGGAAAGCTGGGTCAGCAACGGCGTCCAATGGTTGGTTGCCCACTTTCGGCCTGTGTTTCAGACATTGCGGTTGCCCATCAACAGCTTGCTGCGCAGCCTGCAGCACCTCCTTCTCGCTACCCCTCCAACGGTGGTGCTGGCAACTCTGACGGCGGTGGCCTGGCAACTGGCGGGTCGCCAGGTGGGGATCTTCGCCTTTTTGGCCCTCAGCCTCATCGGCTTTGTCGGCGCTTGGCAGCCGGCGATGGTGTCTCTGTCTTTGGTGCTGACGGCTGTTGCCATCTGCCTGCTTCTCGGGATCCCGCTGGGGGTGCTGTGTGCCTGGTCGGATCCCTTTGAGAAGCTGTTGCGCCCGCTCTTGGATGCGATGCAGACCCTGCCGGTGTTTGTTTACCTGGTGCCGGTAGTTATGCTCTTCGGCATCGGAGAGGCGCCCGGCGTGATTGCCACGGTGATCTATGCCTTACCGCCCCTGATTCGCCTGACCAACTTGGGCATCCGACAGGTGCCCGAAGAGGTGGTGGAGGCAGCTTTGGCCTTCGGTGCTACTCCCCAGCAGATCCTCTGGGAAACTCAGATCCCTCTGGCCATGCCCACCATCTTGGCCGGGGTTAACCAAACCGTGCTTTTTGCCCTGGGCATGTCGGTGGTTACCTCCATGATCGCGGTGCCGGGGCTGGGGCTGGTGGTGCTGCGGGGTCTCAACGGCCTCAACGTGGGCATGGCGGCCACCGGCGGGCTTGGGATCCTGTTGCTGGCCATTCTGCTGGATCGGGTCACCCAACGGGTTGGGCAAGCAGACTTTCAGCGCTTTTGGTATCGGCGCGGGCCGATTGGCTGGGCCTGGCAACGCTGGCAGCAGTGGCGAATGCGCAGGCAGCGCGAACTTGGCTGAGATCTCTGGCCGTTTGGGCGTTATTGGAACGTTGCTCGGACTCTCCTCTCCCAACAGGGGAAAAGGGAGTACGTGACGTACTCCCGCACTCATGCTGACGCATAGAGTGCGGGCTTCAAGGACTACGTCCCGCTTCGCGAACAGTGACTCCTGCGCGATAGCAGGACATTTCCTGAGCTTTAAGAACGGGACGCCCCACCGCTCTGGATTTAATAATGAGTGCCGAGTTTTGGTCTCGGCCAATACTCAACCCGCAATGCGGACAATCATGCCACCGCTCATCTAGCTTTTTGGGCACATCTCGACCGCACCCTGAACACTCTTGGCTGCTGCCGCGGGGATCCACTGCAATGGTCAGCAACCCAG
>NZ_JANSJH010000070.1:2234-15165 GCF_047462495.1 Synechococcus sp. H55.2
GTCCCGCTAGCGCGAACGGGAACCAGGACCTTGGTATTGACCAAGTCTCGTTTTTGGGAGTAGAAGGTGGGCTGGTCTTTCAACTGGGGCAGGTGACAGACCGTTAAGGAGCAAGCATGAATGTCACAGCGATTTTGCTCCCACCAGCGGAAGCGTTCTGCCAAGCGATAGTTATACTGCCTACGCAGCGGCTCAAGCCAGCCGTCCATCCAGGCGACTTGCCTGGGAGTAGGACGCAAGCGGTACTGGTAAGCAGTTCTCATGATGGGAGTATTATACCTATTCACAACTGGGATGTTCCCGCCTCTCCCAAGCGGCTCTGACCCTACGGGTACAGAGCGGGGCTTCTCGGCGGATTAGCTAAAACTTTTCTAGAATGACCGTGTTTGTTAAAGAACATCATCCATCATGAGTGCTCGTGAGGCCCAAAATCGACCCAAGATCCCCAAAATCCGTATTGAACATCTGACCAAAGTCTACGGCTCCAATCCCCAAGCAGCCTTGGCCCAAGTGCGGCAGGGGCTGGATCGGGAAACTCTCTTTCGGCGTACCGGCCATGTTCTAGCCGTCAACGACGTCTCTCTGACCATTGATCAGGGGGAGCTGTTTGTCATCATGGGCCTCTCCGGCTCCGGCAAATCCACTTTGGTGCGCTGTCTGAATCGGCTGATCGAACCCACCAGTGGGAAAATCGAGGTGGATGGTGAGGATATTCTTCAGGTCGGCCCCGGTCGTTTGCGCCAGATCCGCCGCCAAACCATGGGCATGGTGTTTCAAAAGTTCGCCCTCTTTCCCCATCGCACCGTCTTGGAAAACGTGGAGTATGGGCTGAAAATTCAAGGGGTGGAGCCCCAAATCCGGCGGCAGCGAGGGCTGGAAATGCTGGAGATCGTGGGCCTCAGAGAATGGGCGGATCGTTATCCTGCCGATCTCAGCGGGGGCATGCAGCAACGGGTGGGCTTGGCGCGGGCACTGGCCACCGATCCCGATATTCTGCTCATGGACGAAGCCTTTGGCGCTTTGGATCCCTTGATTCGCCGTGAAATGCAGCAGGAGCTGCTGAGTTTACAAGAGCGCTTTCAAAAGACCATCGTCTTTATCACCCACGACATTCAAGAGGCCCTGAAAATCGGAGATCGGGTGGCGATCATGCGGGATGGGGCTTTGGTTCAGGTGGGATCCCCGGCAGAGCTTCTCACCCGACCGGCAGATCAGTACGTGGCCGATTTTGTCCAGGAGGTGAACCGGGCCCAGGTTTTGAAAACCGGAGCCATTACCCGCAAAACCCTATACCTCATTTTGGGCAGGGACTCTCTTTCGGCTGCGGCTGCCCAAATGCGCGAGCATGATCTCAGCACTCTGTATGTATTGGATCGCCAGGGGCGTCCTGTGGGGGTTTTATCTCCGGCGTCTCTGGAACAGGCTCTACAGGCAGGAGAGGAAGATATCCACACAGCAATGCGGACAGACTTTCCTCAAGTTCAGGCTTCCACCAGCTTGGAGGAGCTATTTCGCTACTGGGATCGAGAAGTTCCCATCGCCGTTGTAGATCGAGAAGGGCGCTTCAAGGGCGTAGTGGAACAAGCGGAGCTGTTTTCGGTGGTCGGTCGTCTGGGCCAATCTTGTATCCCATCCAAGGCCTACGGCCCGCTAGCGCGAACGGAAAGGGATCCGGGGGAAGACTCTCTTTTCGCGGTCTAACTAACCATGATCTTCCTGGCCAGAAAAAAATAGGCCAGGGCCGCCACACATCAGCCACTTGGATGATCCTATTGAGGCCGGTAGTCTTGACAAGCAAGGTGAGTTGGCCTCAAAAAATCTCAAAAGCTGCTTCCAGGTAATCAACCAACACATAGCTTGCCCCTTCTTGAGAGGGCCGGCGCTCTATCAAGACGACATCAAAGCGGCAGGACAATTCGCAAAAGTGAGGATGCTGACTCAAGAAGGCCTGGGCAGCTCGGATCAAGCGTCGCTGCTTGGGGATCGCAACCGCCAAAAGCCCACCTTGATCCCAGCTACCGGGGCTGCGGGTTTTCACTTCTACAAAAATCAGCACATCTGCTCTGTGGGCAACCAGATCCAACTCACCCCAACGGCAGCGCCATTGCTGAGCCAGGATCTGCCAGCCTTGCTGACACAGATATTGCCGCACCCAGCCCTCTCCAGCATCGCCTGTATTCTGGCGGGAAGCTCTTCTGGGCAAGGGATCCATGAAAAAATACCAAGAAAAAACCAGTGCTCAGCTCTAGTGGGCGGAGCCATTGCCGTGATATTTGTCGGTGTCGTAAAAGCCGTTGCGGGTGCCGAAGTAAAAACTTGCCAAAGAGAGGGCAAGAGCAACCCCCACCAAGACTAGCTTTGCATCCACGTGGTCTTCTCCTGATTTTTTCTTGAACCGTGACCATGATAACCTGTCTCTCCTGCATAGTTGCGGGAAGCAGCATCAACATCGGCAAGGCACGGCATGTCAGGGATCCCAAAGGGCTACGGGCGCGAACGGAGAGCTTTTCTTGATGAGCTGAGCATGCTACCATTCAGGCTGGAAAGGGAGTAGTCAGGCGGCTTACCGCCCTCTGCATCGACATACTGGCTGAAAACAGCCCGGTGCAAGAGACAAGGCAAGCAGAGGATCTTGCTTTGGTGACGAGACTTTCACTGAGTTCACGCGGAGGTGAGCTTGGTGAGTCCGTCTGACTTCTCCAGCCTTCGCCTCCAGGTGTGAGCCAATTCCACACACAAGAGAGGTTGGAGGCTAAACAATGTGGGCTGGTTTTGCGTCCAGTTTGTTATTGGTCACGGTAGCGGAATTTGGGGACAAGACCTTTTTTACCCCCCTGATTCTGGCTATGCGCCACCCGCGCCGCTGGGTTTTTTTGGGAACGTGGCTGGCTTTGGCCGCTATGACCTTGCTGGCGGTGGTGGCCGGGAAAGTGCTTTTTAAGCTGCTGCCACCCCTGGGTGTGCGAGTGCTATCGGCTGGAGTTTTCGCGGCTTTTGGACTAAGAATGCTCTGGCAAGCTTACCAAATGACTCCCCAGCAGGAGAAGGAAGAAGAGAAAGAAGCCCTCAGACTGGTGGAGCAAGCCGAAGCAAAAGGCGCTGGCCACGGCGGGGCTTGGGCTGTTGTGTGGGAGGCCTTTAGCCTGACCGCCTTGGCCGAGTTCGGGGACAAAACTCAGATTGCTACCGTTTCTTTGGCAGCCACCCATCCGGGATTGAGTGTCTGGGCAGGGGCCACCCTCGGCCATGGGCTGATGGTGGGGTTGGCGGTGGTGGGTGGTCGCTTCTTAGCAGCCCACATCTCTGAACGGGCTGTGCATTGGGTGGGGGGCGGCTTGTTTCTGCTGTTTGCGTTGGTAACCAGTTGGGAATTGTTAGGGTAAACGATTGTAGTTATTTCAAATGGTCATGAAACAGTTTGTTGCGTCAGTGAAGCGGAGCACCGAGGAGTGTAGTCGGGTTTGAAATAACCACAACTATAGGATCTGCTTCCGCTTGGACTACAAAATCTCCTCTCGCCTCATATCCCAAGGGTCCGCTCTGTGTTGAGCTGGTCACATTCTGCCTTTTGGCTATAGAACTTCCATGAAGTCGGGAGAAAAAGTTCGGATTATCCAAATTCCTGTTCGATGATCCGCCAGCGGGCAGTAATCACTCCTGGCTCTAAGCTGAGGCGGCTGACAACCTGTTCTAGAGCCTGGTCATCGCGGGTTTGAGTAACCAGCTCCGCTTCGACTTTAACGAGGTCGGGCTTGTTCTCCAGATCTTCGCTGTAGAGAGCTCGCAATTTGAGATGGGAAGGGGCTATGCCCTGCAGCAGCAGAGCGCGCAGGTGGGCTTCCGCATGGCTTTTGCAAATAAATGAACACTCATAGACCAGTTCCAGTTCTGTGCCTTTGAGGGGCTGCTGGTTGATGCGGTAGCCCAAGGGGCGCAGCAGAATATTGGAAATCAGCACAGCTCCTGCCCCAATAGCGGCTTGGGGAATATACCCCGCCCCGGCAAAGGCTCCCACGGCAGCCGCACACCAGATGGTGGCAGCGGTGTTCAAGCCGCGCACGCTGGCCCCTTCTTTGAGGATGACGCCCCCGGCCAAAAAGCCGATCCCCGACACCACCTGGGCAGCAATGCGGGTCGGGCTGCTTTCATCAGGAGTGAGAACTGAGAGCATGACAAACAAGGCTGAACCGGTGGCCACCAAGGTGTTGGTGCGCAGGCCGGCCATGCGCTGCCGCCACTGTCGCTCCAACCCGATGAGGGATCCCAAAATAAAAGCAACCGTTAGGCGGAAGGTGAAGTCGATCCAGGTCATAGGTCAGGCTCCAGTTCTCGTGGAGGAGTGAGGGCTAGCCGGCTACATCTGGGATCCCAAGGGCTTTGGCCGCCTGTTCCAGAGCCTGCCAGAGGGTTTCCAGTTGAGCAAAGGCCACTTCTGGGGCCAGCTTACCACCTGTTTCTAAAGCGCAGGTTATGCTGACTCGATGGGCGTAGCGCTGCAGCAGCAACCGGAACTGAGCTGTGGTGGAAGGAGCTTTCAAGGTCATGGCACACCTCCTGAACGAATAATCGGATTCAATCTCAAACCAGCTCCCCCAGGCCGGGGGTAGCCTGGGAGCCGAAGTTGGACTGCAAGGGGAAAAGAGCGGCCTCAGAGCTCGACTTCAACGCCGACCAGCCAAGCTACCAGGGTGAAATACACCCAGAGCCCGGTGAAGTCTTTGATGGTGGTGATGAAAGGGTCTGCCCCGGGAGCGTGGTCAAAGCCCAGCTTTAAGAGGATCCAGGGCAGAATCGCTCCCAGAAAAGCTCCCAAAGTCAACACAATGGCCATAGATAGGCCCACTGCGAGACCCAACTGTGGGATCCCATTGGGTGCTCCCTGCCAGAAGTAAGCAATCACCCCAGCCGCAACCCCTAGAATGACACCAATAATGCCGCCAATACTGGCTTCTCGCAGCAAGTAGCCAAGAAACTGCTTCACGTTGATATGGCCCCAGGCGAGACCACGGGCAAAGATGGTGGTGGATTGGGTGCCAACATTGCCGCCCATATCCATGATCACCGGGATGAAAACAGCCGCCGCTGTAACTGCCTGCAACACTTCCTCAAAGGTTTCAATCACTCCCCCCACCAACATGCCGCCGATCAGGGTGATGATCAAAAAAGTGAGGCGCAAACGCACAGAATACCAGCGGGATCCCTTGACCAGCCGCTCGCTCCACACCTTATCGCGGCTGAGCAAGCTAGCCACCCCGGCCTGGGCCAAAGCCGCATCCGTAGCCTCCTCTTCCACCAAGTTGATCACATCCTCAAAGGTGATATCCCCCACCAAGCGCCCTTCGCTGTCTACCACCGGAATGGCCGGCAAGCCGGAATCCTTAAGCAGGCGGGCTGCTTGCAAATCTCGATCGGTAACCCGAGCAACAATATCCGATCCTTCGATCAGCTCCCGAATGGGTAGGTCGGGATCCACTTTCACCAGCCGCACGGTGCGCACCAGACCTTTGTAGAACCGCTGGTCATCGACCGCAAAGATGACATCCAGCTCGTCGTCCCCCAGTTGGGAGTCGCGCACGCTGGCCAAAGCCGCCCCGACGGTGAGGGTATCGCGCACCGCCAAGTAGCGCAGGTTCATCAGCCGACCGGCACTGCGCTCCGGGTAGTTCAGCAGGATATTCACGGCTTCACGGGCTTCTGGGCTGAGGTTGGCGATCAGCCGCTTGGTAACTTTGGCCGGCAGCTCCTCAAATAGACGCACCCGCTCGTCTGGGGGTAGGGCTTCCACCAGCCGGATCACCTCTGGGTCTTCCATGCTGCGGATGAGATCGGCCTGTTCTTCGGGCCGCAGATACTCAAATACCGCCATAGCTTTGTCTTTTTCCAACAGGCGAAAAGCCAAAACCCGCTGCCGTGGAGAAATCTCCATTAACTGCTGCACCAGCTCGGCAATAGGGGCACGATTGGCCGCTCGCTTGGCGGCTTCCAAAGAGGCGGGAGAGAGAAGATCGCGAAGCATGTTTTGCCGCATAACAAACCTCCGAAGGTTGAAGTTAGCCGGATAAAAGACCCGGAGGGCAACGGCCAACTCGTGCTCCAAAGCTCATGGGAGCCCTGAAGCTGAACGCCTCACAAAGCCTTAGACCCGACTCGAAGCCCAAAAGCCCAAGTCGATAAAAGGGATCCCCTGGCCCACGAACACCTACAAAAGCCAAAGCCAGGGGAAGTCCCCTTTGAAGCACTCCTGATTTTCCCTTTTCCGATGCTCAGGTCGAGCTCTGCTCAGCCCATCTGTTCGTCGCCGACCGAGAGAGCCACCCAAGCCAGAAGCTATTTGAGAAAGCTCTCCTGCCCCTTCGCGTTGGCGAAACGGGATCCTCTCAAGCGACGACTGAAGCTGTCAGCGGGAAAAAGGAAGACACCAGTAGGATGTAGGTCTCCAAGGATTTGATCCCCGAAGAGCGATCCTTGCCGGCCAGTGCTACAACTGCCAGAAGCGTCCATGGTGTTGAACGTTTTCCTCCAAGAAAGTTGAACCGGAACAACCCGGACAGCCTGAAGAGGATCTCTTCAGCCCTTTTTAGGCTAGTTGCCGGAGGGGGATCCCGTCAACCTTTTTCTGTCCGGCATATCCGGTGAACGATCAGCGGAGTGGCTGGGGAGCTAAGATCGGGGTAAGTGAACAAGAGAGCACAACCTCTTCCGGGTTCTGCTCCCAGCCTGACTGAGCAAAATCCCTATCCTGGCGGCTTGTGAGCTTGGGGAAACCGCTGCCCATAAACCTATGGCCACCCTTCCCCTGGTTTCTGTGATCTTGGGCACGCGGCCCGAAGCCATCAAGCTGGCCCCGGTGATCCAAGCCCTGCGCGCCAGTCCCCATCTGCGCACCGAGGTAATCTTGACCGGGCAACACCGGGAGATGGTGGATCAGGTGATGCAACTTTTTGGCCTGCAGGCGGATCGGGATCTAGGGATCATGCGTCCCCGCCAAAGCCTGACCGATATCACCGAAGCCACCCTGCGCGGCCTTGAGCCTTATTTTCAGGAGCGCCAGCCCCAACTGGTTCTGGTGCAGGGCGACACCACCACCGCCTTCGCTGCTGCTCTGGCCGCTTTCTATCAACGCATCCCGGTGGGGCATGTGGAAGCCGGCCTGCGCACGGATGATCTCTACCATCCTTTCCCCGAAGAGGCCAATCGCCGCCTCATCTCCCAGTTGGCCAGCCTGCACTTTGCCCCCACCCCCCAGGCGGTGGAGAACCTTAAGCGCAGCCACGTGGTCGGCTCCATTTACTGCACCGGCAACACCGTCATCGATGCCCTGCTGCAGGTGGCCTCCCTCGGGCTCCCCTGTCCCATCCCTGGCCTGGACTGGGAGCGCTATCGGGTTTTGTTGGTTACCGTGCACCGGCGGGAAAACTGGGGGGATCCCCTCACAACCATCGCCAAGGCCCTGCTGCAACTTTTGGCCGAGTTCCCCGATACCGCCCTTCTGTTGCCCCTCCACCCCAACCCGGTGGTGCGGGATCCCCTGCAGGCCCTGTTGGGATCCCGGGAGCGGGTTTTTCTCACCGATCCCTTGGACTATCCCTGCTGGGTGAGCGCCATGCAGCGCTGCACCTTCATTCTCAGCGACTCCGGCGGCATTCAAGAAGAGGCGCCAGCTTTGGGCAAACCGGTGCTGGTGCTGCGGCAAACCACCGAACGCCCGGAAGCCGTTGCCGCCGGCACCGCCCGCCTGGTGGGCACCCACCCCGAAAAAATCCTGCAGGCGGCCCGAGAATTGCTCACGGATCCCCAGGCCTATGCCCGCATGGCTCAAGCCCAAAACCCCTTCGGCGACGGCACTGCCGCCCGGCAAATTCACCACATCATCGAGCGGTGGCTTAACTCGCAAGGCCCCAAAAAATAAACAGGAACTGAGGAAGCCCAGACCGTTACTGGGAAAACCGTTTCTTTACCTGTCGCTTTTATTAAGATGGCCAGTTAAATGGACTCTGAAGCGAACAAAGAGCAAGAACCATGAGCACAACTGCCACCACCGTTGTCCGGGTGCCGATTGTGGAGGCAACCCCTGAAAATGTGCGGCCCTTTGGCCAACTGCTGGGGGACGATGTAGCCCATCCCGGGTTGGGGATCCCTTTTTATCAGGGGCGTGTTTTAGAAGGGCAGAACATTGACTTTCAATACACCGGCAAGGCCGTTATCCGTACTGCTAAGATCCTGCCCGGCTACCCGCCTGTGCTCTGGTTGGAGCGCCACCTGCGCATGACCCAGTTGTTTGTCGGCCTGGGGCAGGAGCCGTTCATCATGGTGATGGCTCCCCCCAACCGTCCCAAAACCCTCCCCGATCTCGACAAAGTGCAAGCCCTGCGATTCCCCCCTGGGCACGGGCTGCTGCTGCACCGCGGCACCTGGCACGATTTCCCCGTCGCCGGCGAGCGCCCCGTTGTCGTGCTGACCGCCAACTCCGAAGAAGTGGTAGAGGCCCTGGCCAGCATGACGACGGCCCAGGAAATGGATCAGGGGGACGTGTTTAAAATTTCCCTGCCCCAGCGGCTGAACGCGGAGATCCATTTGCAGCCGCTCTAAGCCTATGGGCGGATCCCTGACGGCAACCCCCCCACTGACTCTTTCGGCGCGGAAGCCTTCGGGTAGTTTGCAGAATACCCAAACCTCAGCATTAAAAATCGGCAAAAATTGGCGATTGGTCTGCCAGGCTCTAATTGGGAGGGGTGAGTATTATCGAATACTCTGAAAAGAAAACGCAAGGTTAGCTTTTAGGCAAGCGCAAGCTCGGCTCCGACCGAAGCGCGCTGGGGGCAACAGTTTGCCCTAATTTGGGCTCTACCTACTAGGTGTTCGGGAATACATACCCTTCGATAGGAACCTCGCTTGTACAAAAGAGGAAGCTTAACTGCGAGAGAAGATTCATAGGCAAAGTACGAAAGCTGCATCCGCCTATGAAGATCCACAAACGTCTTCACCGTTGGCATCGGGGGAGAGTTGACTTATATTAAATCAGCTAGCATGTTCAATATTTGCCAGAATTAAGCTATCTTGAGGGCTGACATGCCATCCAACAATTGGTCGGACTTCCATCCCCCCAATCCTGGGCAAGGCTTGGAGCAAGCCCAGTCAACGCCTTCCCCCTGGAGTGAGCGCTACGTGGGGGAGGACTCTCAGGTCGAGTACGAGAGAAACGGAGCCCAGACCAAGGCGGCGGATCATCCAGAGGAGAACATGCCGAGCAATGCCGCGAAAATTAAGGTGGTGGGCGTAGGGGGGGGAGGTGGCAACGCGGTCAGTCGGATGGCGGCCAGCAACCTCAAGGGTGTTGAGTTTTGGAGTATCAACACGGATGCTCAGGCCCTTGCGCAGTGCTCGACATCAACGGTGAGCCGTCTGCAAATCGGGCAAAAGTTAACCCGCGGGCTGGGGGCAGGCGGCAACCCGGCCATTGGTCAGAAAGCCGCCGAAGAGTCCAGCGAAGAAATTGCAGCAGCTCTCAAAGGGGCAGATTTGGTCTTTATCGCCGCCGGCATGGGAGGGGGCACAGGGACAGGGGGAGCGCCTGTGGTTGCCCAGATTGCCAAGGCCAGCGGCGCCCTGACGGTGGGGGTGGTGACGCGGCCTTTTTCCTTTGAGGGCAAGCGGCGCACCAAGCAGGCTGAAGAAGGGATCCAAGCGCTGCAGGAGGCGGTCGACACCCTGATCGTGATCCCCAACGACAAGCTGCTCTTGGTGATCTCCGAGCAAACTCCTGTGCACGAGGCTTTTCGCGTCGCGGACGATGTCTTGCGTCAGGGGGTGCAGGGCATCTCCGACATCATCCTCATCCCCGGCATGATCAACGTGGATTTTGCCGATGTGCGCAGCGTGATGGCCGATGCTGGCACCGCCCTGATGGGCATTGGCATGGGATCCGGCAAGTCCCGCGCCCGCGAAGCCGCCATTACCGCCGTGTCTTCTCCCCTACTGGAAACTTCCATTGAGGGGGCCAAGGGCGTGCTCTTTAACATCACCGGCGGGCTGGATCTGTCATTGCACGAGGTCACAGTAGCGGCCGAGATCATCGCCGAGGCTGTGGATCCAGAAGCCAACATCATCTTCGGCACCGTGCAAGACGAGCGTATGCAAGGGGAGGTGCGCATCACCGTCATCGCCACCGGTTTTGACGGATCGCGGGCCGCCGCCAGCGCTTCTGCACCCAAAGCCTCTGTCGCCAACAAGGTGGGGGTGGGGACGCGCAAGCCCACCTTTCCTAGCCCTGAGCCATCGCCTCGACAGCCCCCTGAGCCTGAGCCCCCTGCTTCCGGGGGCTTGGACATTCCCGAGTTTTTGCGCCGCCGCCGCCCTCCTTCGTAGGGTAGAGTAAGGGGATGCGGCTATCCTGGTGCCGGTTGCTGAGAGTGGGGAGTGCTTTGGGGTTAAGCCATGAACATTGTTGTCTTGGCAGGGGGTCGTTCGGCAGAACGTCAGGTTTCTTGGGTAACGGGCAAAGCCTGTAAGCGGGCTTTGGAAGATTTGGGCCATCGGGTGAAGCTGATCGACCCGGAGGAGGATCTGCCGCTGCGCCTTTGGCAGGAACGGCAGGCCGGCTGCGACTTCGTCTGGATTGCCCTGCACGGCCCCGGCGGCGAGGATGGGGTGGTGCAGGGGATGCTGGAGTGGCTGGGCCTGCCCTACCAGGGATCCGGGCCGTTGGCCAGCGCTCTGGCCATGGACAAGCTGGTGTCCAAGCAGATCTTTCGCGGCGCAGGGATCCCCACCCCTGAGTGGCTGGTCTGGGATGAAGCGCAACCGCTCTCCTGGGCCGAGTGCGTGGCGCACTTGGGATCCCCGCTGGTGGTGAAGCCCAGCAACAACGGCTCGACGGTGGGGATCAGCATTGTCCAGGATGAGAGGTCATTTGCTCAGGGGCTGGAGTTGGCCAGCTCGGTCTCCTCGCGGGTCTTCCTGGAGCGCTACATTCCCGGCAAGGAGATCACCCTCTCCATCCTCTCCGGCCAGGTTCTCCCGGCGATTGAGATCATCCCCGCCCAGGGGGATTTTTACGATTATGAAGCCAAGTATGCCCCCGGCGGCTCGCGGCATTTGATCCCCTGTTCCCTCACGGGGTCAGGATTGGCCCGCTGCGAGGCGGCAGGGCTGAGGGCCTATCAGGTGTTGGGATGTGAGGGCCTGGCGCGGGTGGATCTGCGGGTGGATGCCGACGAGAACCCCTGGGTGCTGGAGGTGAATACGTTGCCCGGCATGACCCCCACTTCGCTTTGCCCTGATGCGGCGGCAGCTCTGGGCTGGACGTTTACGGAGCTGGTGGAGCGGATGCTGCAGGATGCCCTGCAAAGGGCGGCTTCGACTCGCCCAGCCCCGTCTGGATCCCGGCCTTCACCACAGCCGGCTTGATCCCCAGCCAGGCTGCTTTCTAGAGAAAGAAAAGGAGCAAAACCAAAACCGCCACCCCCATCCCGACCATCAGCACCGCCGGCCACAGCCAGGCAATAGGGGATCCGCCTTTGCCAGCAGCTTTCTTGTCGGCAGCCTTTTCTCTGGGCTCAGGCTGGGGGCCGGCGGAATCGGGAGCAACCAGCGTCGGATCCTGCAGCAGCCGATTGCTTTGTTTTTCCAGCACGAGCGTGGTCTCCTCAGCACCCAAGAGAGGATCCCGCAGCGGCTCGGTTTGCTGCCACTCGTATTCGGAATGTCCCGAGGTGCGTCCATAGACCGTCACCTGCTCCAGGCCGGATAGGCCAAATGCCTCCAGCGCGGCTCGCACCTGTTGGGTGAGATGGGGGTAGTCGAGCTGGGTTTGCGGGGAGCGGTTGAGGAGAACGTGCAAATGGCCCTGGCGACGTTTGACGGCAATTTTGACAGGGACAGCCAAGCTGGCCTGCAACGCCTGGGCAATCTCAGCTTCCGTCATTGAGTTTTATTCCGGTGAAGGCAAGTTAATTCTAATACAGGCATGGGACAGGCGCTGGGAGTGGCGGCAGCGGCTTCGGGGTAAAATGTAATCCGCATCCCCAATCTGCCCGCCCAGGAGTGATTCCCCGGCAGATCCCGGCATACAACTAGCAGTCTTATGCAAGAAAAAGCCATCGTCCGCAACTATTTCAACACGGTCGGCTTCGAGCGCTGGCGCCGCATTTACGGCAACGAGGAAGTCAATTTCGTCCAAAAAGATATTCGACTGGGCCATGCCCGCACGGTCGAGACGGTGTTGCAATGGCTGGGGGATCCCTCCGGTTTGCGCATTTGCGATGCCGGCTGCGGGGTGGGCAGCCTTAGCTTGCCTTTGGCCGCCCGCGGGGCGCAGGTGTTCGCCAGCGACATCTCGGAGCAAATGGTCAACGAAGCGCGTCGCCGCCAACAGATGGAGCTGGGATCCACAGACAACCCCCAGTTTCAGGTTTTGGATTTGGAAGAACTGACGGGGGAGTACGATGTCGTCGTCTGCCTGGATGTGATGATCCACTATCCCGAAGCCGACGCCCTGCGCATGCTCAGGCACCTGACCGGACTGGCCAAGTCTCGTCTGCTCTTCAGCTTTGCTCCCAAAACTCCCTGGCTGACGCTGCTGAAGAAAGTGGGGGAGTTTTTCCCCGGCCCCAGCAAGACCACCCGCGCCTATCAGCACCGCGAGGCGACGCTGGTGGGCCACCTTGCCGAGTGGGGCTGGAAAGTGCAACAACGGCAAACCATTCAAAGCCGCTTCTACTTTGCCTGGCTGCTCGATCTGGTTCGCTGAAGCCGTCGCCCAGTTACAGTCGTTTTCAATGGCAATGAAACCGTTCGTTGCCTCGATCCCTAACTCCCCTCTCCCTGAGGGAGAGGGGCCGGGGGTGAGGGCTGACTCCCTGAGGGAGAGGGGCTGGGGGTGGTCGCGTTAGCGGCGCGGAGCGCTTGGGCTGACTCCCTGAGGGAGAGGGGC
>NZ_JANSJH010000071.1:0-15148 GCF_047462495.1 Synechococcus sp. H55.2
CCGTGGTTGGCTTGCCAACTGCAGGGCTACGGAAAGCCCGCTCCGTACCGCTTAGCGGTCGGAGTCAGGTAGTTTACTTTCGGTGATAGAATCACAGCACGCTAGGAGTGTCTGGGGGTTTTGCCCCAGGCTGAGATTACATCCTCAGAACCTGATCTGGGTCATACCAGCGTAGGAAAGCGAGCACTGGAGTTGACACCATGCGCAGCGAATGGGTTGCCCGCCGGCGTGGGCAAGCAAATGTAACGCAAATGCACTTTGCCCGGCAGGGCGTGATTACAGAAGAGATGGACTACGTGGCTCGGCGGGAAAACCTGCCACCGGAGCTGATCCGCTCAGAGGTGGCGCGGGGCCGCATGATCATCCCTGCCAATATTCATCACACCAACCTAGAGCCGATGTGCATCGGGATCGCCTCCCGCTGCAAAGTCAATGCCAACATCGGCGCTTCCCCCACTTCCTCTGGGTTGGCCGAGGAGCTGGAAAAGCTGAAATTGGCCATCAAATACGGCGCCGATACCGTTATGGATCTGTCCACCGGCGGTGGCGACTTGGACGAAATTCGCACGGCCATTATCCAAGCTTCTCCGGTGCCCATTGGCACGGTGCCGATCTACCAGGCCCTGGAAAGTGTGCATGGCAATGTCGAAAAACTCTCGGCAGAGGATATCTTGCACATCATCGAAAAGCAGGCCCAGCAGGGGGTGGACTACATGACCATCCATGCCGGGATCCTGATCCAACACTTGCCGTTGGTGCGCAACCGTCTAACCGGAATTGTCTCTCGCGGAGGCGGGATCCTGGCCCGTTGGATGTTGGCCCACCACAAGCAAAATCCGCTCTACACCCACTTCCGCGACATCATCGAGATTTTCAAGAAATACGATGTCTCTTTTAGTCTGGGAGATTCCTTGCGGCCCGGATGTCTGCACGATGCTTCTGACGAGGCCCAGATGGCGGAGTTGAAAACCCTGGGACAGTTGACCCGCCTGGCCTGGGAACACGATGTGCAGGTGATGGTGGAAGGGCCTGGGCACGTGCCGATGGATCAAATTGAGTTTAACGTGCGCAAGCAAATGGAGGAGTGCGACGAGGCTCCTTTCTACGTTTTGGGGCCGCTGGTAACCGATATTGCCGCCGGCTATGACCACATCAGCTCTGCCATTGGGGCGGCCTTGGCCGGCTGGTACGGGGCAGCGATGCTCTGCTACGTAACCCCCAAAGAACACCTGGGCTTGCCCAATGCCGAGGATGTGCGCAACGGCCTCATTGCCTACAAAATTGCCGCCCACGCTGCCGATATTGCCCGCCACCGTCCTGGGGCCAGGGATCGCGATGACGAAATGTCCAGAGCCCGCTACAACTTCGACTGGAACCGACAATTTGAGTTGTCTTTGGATCCAGAGCGGGCGCGCGAATATCACGACGAAACCTTGCCGGCAGATATCTACAAAACGGCGGAGTTTTGCTCGATGTGCGGGCCGAAGTTCTGCCCCATGCAAACCAAAATGGATGCAGAAGCCTTGAGCGAGCTAGAACGATTCCTGGCCACCCAGCCAACAGCCTAAGCGTTGGCCTGGCCTTGGCTTGACATGAGGTTGAAATTGATTGGATCCCATCTCTGCTCGCTGGGGAGTGAAGAGGGGCTCCTCCCCCAAGCTATGCTGGATTACAGGAGAACCCTTGCAGTTGGCTCCATTGAGCAGAGAGAGAACCATGGCACTTAGGCAACTCGGGCATGTCGCCATCCGGGTAGAAGACATCCCCAAGGCAGTGGAGTTCTACCAAAAGTTGGGCATGGTCAATGTCTGGCAGGATCCCGACTGGGCCTACATGAAAGCAGGGGACGATGGGCTGGCGCTATTGGGGCCGGGCTACCGCGCAGCAGGGCCGCACTTTGGCTTTGTCTTCGATAACCTGGAGGAGCTCCAGCAAGAGCACCAGCGCCTGAAATCCCAAGGCATTCGGGTAGGAGAAATCCACAGCCATCGGGATGGCACTGCCTCTTTCTACGGTAAGGATCCCTACGGCAACCTGTTTGAATTTTTGTATGAGCCTGCAGGAACATTTGACCAAGCTAGGGCGGCTCAGGCAACAGGTTGACCGGGCCGGTTGAGGCCGTTAACCTGCGTACCTTTGGTTCGTCCGGCTTGCAAGAGCAAAGGGATCCTCCCTGTCGAGAGGATCCCCTTTTTGTCTGGCCTTGGGCACGCCATTTGCCCGATTTGAGCCAGTAGGGTCAACCGCCAGATCTGCTAGAGGTTTGCACGTACAAAATCACCAGGAAGATGGCGGGCACCAAAACGACCAAGAGAGTGGCCAAGATGCCCAGGTAATTCGTCTCCATAGCTCCAACCGCCACAAGCCTAACTGGCAGTCAGCATACCACTCTTTAGGTACGGCTTGCCCAAAGAGAAAATGGGCGTTAGGGCTTCGTTTTGACGGCAATATCCCCCAGCACTTTGGTCTGGCAGGCGAGGCGGTAGCTATCCGGTTTGCGCTTGAGCTTGCGGTTTTCTGCCTCGGTGCGAGGGGAGAGGTTCTCGGATCCCTCGACGATCTCCACCACGCAGGTGCCACATTGACCGTTGCCGCCGCAGTTGAGCAGCTTGGCCATCATCTTGTAGAGGTCGATCTGATTCTCCAGCGCCTTCAAGCGCAGGTTAGCGCCTTCCGCGACGACGACCTCTCGATTCTCGTTGACAAAGCGAATCGTTGCCATATCCTTGCCAGAAACCACGACACTTTCAGACTGAGCCAGGGAAGTACCGGCGTTTGCTAAGTATTGTTACATTTTAAGTCATATTTTTAATCTCCGGCGAGAGATCTGGGAAGATGATGCCAAATAAGACGGCATCCTGGCTGAAGCCGCTCAGGTCGGTAGCGTTTCGTTATACTGTTTGATGCCCGTGATAAAAATTCTGAGAGCGATATCCCCCTTGGGTGCGCTCGTTGGCTCAAGCGGGTGCGGCACTCCTCGACCCTGAAGAAACTGCTCAGGTCAGGATCCCAGGTGAAGATGTCGGCTTAATGGTTTGACTGGATATTGCGTAAGTGTTGGAGAACGTGGAGGACCGAGCTTTATGGGACTACCGTGGTATCGGGTCCATACGGTTGTACTGAATGACCCAGGTCGCCTGATTGCGGTGCATCTGATGCATACCGCTCTGGTAGCAGGTTGGGCCGGATCGATGGCGCTTTACGAGACGGCCATTTTTGATCCATCGGATCCTGTCCTGAATCCGATGTGGCGTCAGGGCATGTTTGTCATGCCATTCATGGTTCGCCTGGGGGTGGTCAACTCCTGGGGCGGCTGGAATATCTACGGCGAGAGCGTGGCCAATACGGGCTTTTGGACGTTTGAAGGGGTAGCCACTGCCCATATTGTTTTGTCCGGATTGCTCTTCTTGGCTGCCTGCTGGCATTGGGTTTACTGGGATCTGGAGCTGTTCCGGGATCCCCGTACCGGCGAGCCGGCCTTGGACTTGCCGAAAATGTTTGGGATCCACCTGCTCTTGGCGGGGATCCTCTGCTTTGGGTTTGGCGCGTTTCACCTGACGGGGGTGTTTGGCCCAGGGATGTGGGTGAGCGATCCCTATGCGACGACAGGGCACGTCCAGCCAGTCGCACCCGAATGGGGGCCAGCCGGGTTTAACCCCTACAACGCTGGGGGTGTGGTGGCCCACCACATTGCTGCTGGCATTGTCGGCATTATTGCCGGCTTGTTTCACCTGACGGTACGCCCACCCCAGCGCCTCTATCGCGCTCTGCGGATGGGGAACATCGAGACGGTGCTGTCCAGCTCAATTGCCGCGGTGTTTTTTGCTGGTTTTGTGGTGGCCGGGACGATGTGGTATGGCAGTGCCACGACTCCTGTGGAGCTGTTTGGCCCTACTCGCTACCAATGGGATTCTGGCTATTTCAACCAGGAGATTAACCGGCGGGTGAATGCGGCTATGGAAGCCGGGATGACCCGCAGTGAGGCCTACGATTCTCTGCCCAAGTCGCTGCTCTTCTACGATTACGTGGGTAACAGCCCGGCCAAGGGGGGCCTGTTCCGGGCCGGTCCCATGAACAAGGGAGACGGCATTGCCATCGAGTGGCTGGGCTACCCGGTGTTCCGGGATCGCGAAGGGCGAGAGCTGACGGTGCAGCGCATGCCCAACTTCTTCGAGACCTTCCCGGTCATCTTGCGCGATGCCGATGGCGTGGTGCGGGCGGACATTCCCTTCCGCCGGGCCGAGTCGCGCTACAGCTTTGAGCAGGTGGGCGTGACCGTGGAGTTCTACGGCGGCAAACTGGACGGCCAGGTGTTTACCGACCCGGCAACCGTTAAGAAGTATGCCCGCCAAGCCCAATTGGGTCAGCTCTTCGAGTTCGACCGAGAAACCCCCAAAGCCGACGGCACCTTCCACACCAGTCCCCGCGGTTGGTTTACCTTTGCCCATGCGGTCTTTGCGCTGCTGTTCTTCTTCGGCCACATCTGGCACGGCGCCCGCACCCTCTTCCGGGATGTGTTTGCCGGTATTGACCCGAACATGAGCGAGGAAATGGTGGAATTCGGTGTCTTCCAAAAAGTGGGGGATCCCACCACGCGCAAGGTGCAAGAAGCGTAAGGCTTTCTCGCGGGATGACCGTCGGCACTCTGTTTCTCTGGAGAGATGGGGTGCTGGCGGCTCCAAGCTAATCTGGAATTAAGCCCCCTTAGAATTTTGATTTGGAGGTCGGTATGGAAGCCATCACCTACACCTTTATTCTGTTTTTGACCTTGGGCCTTCTGTTTTTTGCCGTCGCCTTTCGCGAAACTCCTAGGATTCAGAAGAAGTAATCTGCGCTAGGGGCTGCTGTTGTCGGCTTGCCGAGAGCGTTAGCGGATTGAGGCGGCCCAAAGAGACGGCAGTTGTACCCCGTACAAGGCCGGAAAAATCCCCGGCCTTGTTTTGTTTTCAGATGGCGCTCGGTTCCAGGCTGGTAGAGTATCCCACAGGCAAACCAGCAAAGCTGTTTTCAAAACGGTAGCTGTCCTCTTCTGCTGGTAGAGGGGGTAGCTGCTGGTTCTACTTTATTGAGATTTGTTATCAGTATCTTAGAGGGGGAGCCCTTGTCCCACTGCTCGAATGGGATCGCTAGAATTGCTTCGGGATGGTTTCCAGAACTATGGGGATTGCCGGGGCTTGAGTTCGCAACTAAGTCAACTTTAGGTTAGCGATGGCAACAGTGCTGCTGGTGGAAGACGATCCAATTAACGCCCGCGTTTTCGACAAAGTGTTGCGGCGGCGAGGCGGGTTTGAGGTCTTTCACAGCCAGGATGTGGAGGAAATCCTACGGCTGGCGCAGGCGCGCGAGGTGGACGTGATTTTGCTGGATGTCTCCCTCTCTCAAAGCACCTTTCGTGGCGAGGCAGTGGACGGGATCCGCATTGCCCAACTGCTGAAGGGGGATCCCAAAAGCCGCTCCATTCCCATCATTTTGGTGACGGCCCACGCCATGCGCGGCGACCGCGAGGCCTTTTTGGCCCAGAGTGGGGCCGATGGCTATATTGCTAAGCCAGTAGTGGATCACGAGGAGATGGTGAACCAAGTGCGCCAGGTGTTGGCTCAGGCCCAGCAGTCTTAGTCAACTGGCAAGACTGGTTACGATGGACTGCCAGAAAGGGATCCCATCCTGCCCTGGCAAATCGGGATCTGCCGCCCGCTCCGGGTGGGGCATCAGGCCGAGGATGCGACCGCTGGGATCGCAAATGCCGGCAATGTTATCCACCGAGCCGTTGGGCGCGACCGGAGCATAGCGAAAGACGATCTGCCCCCTGTCTTGCAACTGCTTGAGGGTGTCGGCATCGCAGGTGTAGCGGCCTTCTCCATGGGCAATGGGCAGGGTCAGGGTGGCTCCGCCGGGGTAAGCCTTTGTCCACAGGAGATCCTGCCGTTCCACGCGGATCCCCACCCGGTCGCAGATAAAGTGCAGGTTGGCGTTGCGCACCAGCGCCCCCGGCAGCAGGCCGGCTTCTGTCAAGATCTGGAAGCCGTTGCAAATGCCCAAGACATAGCCCCCCCGCGCCACATGCTCGGCCAGGGATCCCATCACCGGCGCAAAGCGGGCGATGGCCCCGCAACGCAAATAATCCCCGTAGCTGAAGCCCCCCGGCAGCACCACCACATCCAGCCCTGACAAATCCGTCTCCCGGTGCCAGATCAACCGCGTTGGGCAGCCGCAAAGGCTGCGGGCCACCCAGGCTACGTCTCGGTCGCAATTAGACCCGGGAAAAACAACAATGCCAAACCTCACGCCGGCCATCGGGATCCCTTGAGAAAGCGTTATGTGAGAGAGAAGAAGAGGGTGATGGATGTAGCCATTGTAAGATCCAGACCTAGGGGGATGATGGGGAAACCAACGTGGGCCATCAGGTTTTGGGGCTGGGTATTGCGGGGCTGGCGGCAGCGCGACTGTTGCGGGCCCAAGGGTATGAAGTGCTGGTTTGGGATGAGCAAGAGTCCCCTCTCCTGCGGCAGCGGCAGGCCGAGTTGAGCCAGGAAGGGATCCCCGTTCGGCTGGGGGAGCCTTTTCAACTGGCAACAGGAGTGGAGCAGGTGGTGGTCAGTCCGGGCATTGCCTGGGATCACCCGCTGCTGCAGGCGGCGCGTCAACAGGGGATCGAGGTGGTGGGGGAAGCGGAGCTGGCCTGGCGCTACCTTGAGCACCTGCCTTGGGTGGGGATCACCGGCACCAACGGCAAAAGCACCACCACGGCGCTGGTGGCGGAGATGTTCAAAGCCGCGGGGCTAGAAGGGATCCCCTGCGGCAATATCGGCCTTCCCCTCTCTCAGGTGGCTTTGGAAACGCTCCAGGGAAAGCTAGAGCCGGATTGGATCGTGGCGGAGCTGAGCAGCTATCAGTTGGAAGCCAGCAGCCGCCTCATGAGCAGTACGCCTGGGGGGCCGCCGCGCATTGGGGTGTGGACCACCTTCACTCCCGATCACTTGGAACGGCACGGGACGCTGGAGCGCTATGCCGGCTTCAAGGCTCGCCTCTTGGATCGGGCCCAGTGGCGGGTCGTGAATGGCGAGGATCCCTACCTGTGCCGCCGCCGACAGGACTGGGAAAACACCTATTGGATTTCCCTTGTTGCTGGACAACGGGATCCCACTGCATTCGTTGACCTGCGGGAAAGCTGCCTCTATATCCAGGGGGAAGCGGTGGCGGAGTTGGGAGACTTTGCAGAACGCTGCCCCGGCCAACACAATCTGCAAAACCTGCTCTTGGCGGCAGCAGCAGCGCGTCTGGCCGGGATCCCCAACGCCGCCATTCAAAAAGCCATCCGATCCTTTGCCGGCATGCCCCATCGGCTGGAGCGGGTGGCGCAAATCCAGATGGGATCCACCCTCATCCGCTTCGTCAACGACAGCAAGGCCACCAACTACGAGGCCGGCTGGGTGGCGCTCAACGCCCTCCCCCCACCCATTGTTTTGATTGCCGGGGGAAGGGCCAAGCAGGGGGATCCCGCCGCCTGGCTGCAGTTGATTCGGGCCAAGGTGGCGCGGGTGCTGCTGATTGGAGAGGCTGGCCCCACTCTGGCCGCGGCCCTCAAGGGGATCCACTATACTGACGTTGAGCTCGTGCCAACCCTAGATCTAGCTGTGGAAAGGGCCTTGGCAGCGGCCTGTTCCCTCTCGCGTCAGCGGGACGGAGCCCCTGCTCAACCCATCACCGTTTTGCTGTCTCCCGCCTGCGCCAGTTTCGACCAGTACTCCAGCTTTGAACACCGTGGCAACCATTTCCGAGCCTGCTGCCAAGCCCTCCAGGGATCCCTGGAATGCTGAAGCTCGCTGGCTGCGCTGGCTCACCCTGGTCTGGCTGGCTCTGGGGCTGATGATGCTGTTTTCTGCTTCCTACCCCGTGGCTCAGCGGATCAGTGGCGATGGCCTCTACTTTTTCAGGCGCCAATTGGTCTGGGCCGGGCTGGGGCTGAGTTGCTTTTCGGCTCTGGTGCGGATCCCCTTGCGGCGCTGGTTCCCCTGGGCCGGGATCCTCTGCTTGGTGGGAGTTGGCTTGGTGTGGGCCACCCAAGTGCCGGGGCTGGGGGTTTCCCGCCTGGAGGCCAGCCGCTGGCTGGACTTAAAGGTGATCCCGATTATCCAGCCTTCCGAATTGCTCAAGCCCCTGTTGGTGTTGCAGGGAGCCTGGGTCTTTGGCCGCTGGTTTCACCACCCGCTCTGGTTCCGCGTCTTGTGGGTGGGCATCTTCGCCTTTGCCCTCTTGGGGATCCTCGCCCAGCCCAACCTGGGCACCACGGCCATTTGTGGCCTTACCCTCTGGGTCATGGCTTGGGCTGCCGGGATCCCAGCTTTCTCCCTTCTGGCCACAGCGGGGCTGGGGATTCTGGCAACCGTGGCCAGCATTCTCAGCAAAGACTACCAACGGCGGCGCATCCTGGCTTTTTTGGATCCCTGGGGCAATGCCCAAGGGGATGGCTACCAGTTGGTGCAAAGCCTGTTGGCCATTGGCTCTGGCGGCCTGTGGGGCAAGGGGTATGGCCTTTCCCAGCAAAAGCTGTTTTATCTGCCCATCCAATACACCGACTTCATCTTCTCGGTGTACGCAGAGGAGTTCGGCTTGGCCGGATCCCTGTTCTTTCTGGGGCTACTGACCTTCTATACCCTGCTGGGCTGGCGGGTGATGGGTCGCTGCCGAGAGTTGCCCATTCGCCTGGTAGCCTGCGGCTGCCTGATGTTTTTGGTGGGGCAGTCGCTAATGAATATCGGCGTGGTCACCGGGATCCTGCCCACCACAGGTGTGCCCCTGCCTTTGTTCAGCCATGGCGGCAGCTCTATTTTGGCAGGGCTGATCACAGCAGGATTGTTGGTGCGGGCAGCCCGCGAAGCAGGATGAAGGGATCCCTTCACCTAAGCCGCAAGCCCAGATGGGCAGGGAGCTCTATTTGAGATTTCCTAGTGGTTGATCTCTGCTTTAGTCCGGTTTCTCAATGCAGCACAACCCAAAGCCGATTGATACTGAGCCTAAATCCAGCCCATCTCATCCAAAACAAGGGTAAATACGGTCGCGCAACAGGCCACCCACAGCGACACATGAGCCGGCTGACCGTGGGCAATGCAAACACCGGCTGCCACTACAGCGCCCGCAGCAGCAGAAAAGGTGCGGCCTGCCCAATTGCCTTTAGAGGGCTTATCAGAAGAATTGAATTTGTTAAACATTTTTACAGCGGAAAGAGGATACAAAAGGAACACATCCCACAGCAAACTGCCTCAGATTATCACCCTCTAGCTCGACTCAAGAAGGATCCAAGGCCATTCTCAACATTTCTTCGCCTATACTTCAATCTTTCGTAAAATCGCGCTGAGATGCTCGTAATCGTCCCGCAACAGCGAGCTTAACTGCCGACCTGCCTGTAAAAGCCAGTTGCGATCCCAGTTCAGGATTCGGTAAGTCTGGCGAATCACGGCAGCCACCAGCTCATCGGTCGGGATCCCGTTGACCCGTAGCAGAGTACGCAAAAACTCGAAAGAGCGGCAAAACTCCCTGACCTCTGTATCGGAGCAGAGATAAACTGGCTGGTGAATCTGGGGAGGGCGTGGCGGCAGGTACTGGTAGACCCGCCCCCCACTGACAAAGCCGACAATGGCCGCGCGGAAATCGGTGCGCAACATGGCGAAAATTTGAGGCTGCTGCTCCCGCAACTCCTCAGGGGAGAGACCCAAAGCTCGGGTGCGGTGAATCGTGTCGATGGGCGCAATGGCGGCATAGCAAACCACTCCATAGATCGGGTTGCCGGTCTCCTCGTCTTGGGAGCGCGTCCAACTGCCGAGAGCAGGCATAGGCGGGAAGGTCAAGCGTTCCGGCTCGAAGCACTGGGCCACAAAGGTTGTGGTGTTGGCCTCCACCACTTCTGCAAAAGCAGCGGCGGGCTGGGGGGAGGTGGCCTTGGCTCTCATCGTTGTTTTGGACTTCTCAAGGGTTGCTGCTATAAAGGTTGGCAAACAGAGGTAGAACCCAGACCTTCAGGCCAGTAGAGAGATGGGATCTTTCCGGTTTTAAGACTTGTGAAGATAGAGGGGATCCACTCAGCCAATATTTTGCCCTTTTTACAAGGTTTTTCTCGTTCCCGGACGGCGAATCGGCAACCCAGCAGCTGATGAGATCCCTATTGCTAAGAAAGTTAGCCGACTTTGGAGATGCCTGTGTAATATATTTTTTCACACACTCCCGTGCAAATTGGCCATTCTGGGTATTAGCCATCCTAAGTATTGAGCAGTTGGCGAGCGGAGGGAGAAACCATGAATGCTCAGCAACGTGGCCAAATCATCGCTTCGGAGTGGATGATCGACAGCCAAAACCCGGTACACTCCATTTCTCGGCTCAAGCGTCGGGCGACCTATTCGGATGTAACCCTCTGGTGGTTGGTGGTGCAGCTAAACCTGATGGAACAGAACTCCATTCGTACCGATCACCGCTAGGATTGGCAGCCCAAGAACAATCAACCATCGGAAAATCCCAGCCCAGGAGCATCCCCAATCCTAAATCCAACCTTAAAACTTAAAAGAAGCTTAAAAAAACAAAAAGAAGAGCTGAAGGTTGAGTCGAGTTGCTCCTCGAACACCAGCTCTTCTGGGCTAATTGAGGGATAGAGAACAACCGAGGTCTTGACCCCGTTTCAATCTTCCAGGGTCAGAGCCGCCACCTGGGCCGGTTGCACCGGCAAGAAAGGCCGCTGCACAATTTCAGTTGCCAACACACTGCGCAACTGAGCAGCTACCGCCACCGTCGTAACATCGTAGGTTTGGGTAGCCAGCCGCGGGTAGAGGCCAATGCCGAGAATCGGCAACAGCAGACAGAGAGCCACCGCCATTTCTCGCGGGCGCAGATCCCCCAGGTAGTCTTCCAACACCAAGCCGGGATCCTGAGCCCCGTAGAACACCTGCCGCAGCATAGAGAGCAAGTAAATGGGCGTCAGAATAATGCCCACTGCCGCCAGCAGAGCAATTCCTGCCTTGAAGGTCGGCGCATAGGCATCGCTGGTGATCAAGCCCAAGAACACCGTCAGCTCACCCACAAATCCGCTCATCCCGGGTAGCGCCAACGAGGCCAGGGATCCTGCTGTAAACAGGGCAAAAGCCTTTGGCATTTGCTTGGCCAACCCGCCCAACTTGTCGAGGGCAAGGGTATGGGTGCGCTCGTAGGTGATCCCTGTCAGGAAGAACAAAACTGCAGCGATCAGACCGTGGGAGATCATTTGCAAGAGGGCGCCGTTGATGCCCAACTCCGTGAAGGCAGAGATCCCGATCAACACAAAGCCCATATGGGCAATGGACGAATAGGCCAAGCGCCGCTTGAGGTGGTTTTGCCCAAAGGCGGCCAGCGCCCCGTAGATGATGTTCACCGTGCCCAACACCGCCAGCACCGGGGCAAAGTACACATGGGCCTCCGACAAGATGCCCACGTTCAGGCGGATGAGGCCGTAGCCCCCCATCTTGAGCAGCACCCCGGCCAGGATCATGGAAATGGGCGCCGAGGCTTCGCTATGAGCATCCGGCAGCCAGGTGTGAACTGGAAAAATCGGCAGCTTCACCCCAAAGGCAATCAGGAAAGCCGCATACACCAAGATCTGCAGTGCCAGCGGGTAGGATTTTGCGCTCAGCTCTGCCATCTCCAAGCTAAAGCCCTCGCCGTAGAAGGCCATCGCCAGGGATCCCACCAGAATAAAAATAGAGGCGGCAGCGGTGTAGAGGATGAACTTGGTGGCGGCGTACTGGCGCTGCGGCCCACCCCAAATGGCAATCAGCAGATAGACCGGCACCAGCTCGATCTCCCACATCAAGAAGAACAGGAGCAGATCCTGCGCCAGGAACACGCCCACCTGGGCGCCGTACATCAGCAGCAGCAGGAAGAAAAACAAACGCGGCTTGTGGGTGAGATTCCAAGCCGCCCCGATCGACAGGGTCGTAATCAAGCCCGAGAGCAACACCAGCGGAAAGGACAGGCCATCCACCGCCAGCGACCAGTGAAACCCGATCTGGGGCACCCAGGCGTAGCGCTCCGCCAGTTGCAGCGAAAAATCCTGCAGGTCGTAGTGCCGCGCAAAGACATAGACCATCAGACCCAAATCAAAAGCCCCCACAGCGAGGGCATACCAACGCGCCCAACGGCTCTGAGGGATCAAAGGGATCCCAAAGGCTGCCAGCAGCGGCAAGAGCACCAGGGCCGACAGCCAAGGAAACTCAAGAGGATTGCTCATGACCAGGAATAAATACTCATGCTCAATACCTCAATGATATGAAGCTATGTAAACAAATGGGAAGTGATATTTACAAAAAAGGCTGCTCTATTGCGCAGATCTCTGGAAGGGTTTCCCGATGTTAAGCATTGAGGATCCTCGAGGGTTGCTGGGCTCAGGTGGGTCGCTGATGCCTTCACACCCTTTTCGGGGTCGGCAGGATCCCTCAGCTCAAAAGAGCCAGCCCTGCCTGTAATCCGTCGGAACAGGCTGGAAACAGATCGGCGGCCTTTTGTGGCTGGGGTTTGCCCTGGATCTATTCGTCTTCGGCAAACACAAAGCGATGTAGCTCGTCCAGGGTGGGCTCTGGGCTTTCGAGGGCAAAGGTTACCGCATCTTCAATCGCAGCGCCAACCTCGGCGTGGATGGCCTGAAAGTCTGCCTCGGTCATCAAGTTGTGTTCCAATGCGTAGCGTTCCAGTCGTTGGATGGGATCCCGCTGCCGCCAGAACTCTTTTTCTTCCGGGCTGCGCAGCTCGTCAGGATCGGCGAGGGAATGGCCCCGGAAACGATAGGTGATGCACTCCAGCAGGGTGGGGCCTTCGCCGGCGCGGGCCCGGGCAATAGCTTGTTGGGCAGCCTCTCGCACCGCCAGCACGTCCATGCCGTCCACTTGGTAGCCGGGCATGCCAAAAGCAGGGCCCTTGAGGTAGATGTCGGTTACTGAAGTGGCCCGTTTGTGGGCCATGCCGATAGCCCAGAAGTTGTTTTCCACCACATAGAGGATGGGCAACTTCCAGAGGGCGGCCATGTTGAGACACTCGTAGAACTGGCCGTTGTTGCAGGCTCCATCCCCAAAGAAGCAGGCTGTCACCTGGTCGGTGCCGCGGTACTTGGCCGAAAAGGCCGCCCCTGTGGCCACCGGGATCCCCTCGGCCACAAAGGCATAGCCGCCCAAAAAGTTGTGCTCCGCCGAGAACAGGTGCATCGAGCCGCCGCGGCCCTTGCTGCAGCCGGTGGCCTTGCCGAACAGCTCCGCCATCACCGCCCGCGGGGGGATCCCGGCGCTGAGGGCATGCACGTGATCCCGGTAGGTGCTGCACACGTAGTCGGTGGGCTTGAGCGCCTTGATCACCCCCGTGGAAACAGCCTCTTGGCCGTTGTACAGGTGCACAAAGCCGAACATCTTGCCCTTGTAGTACATCTCGGCGCACTTGTCCTCAAACAGGCGGCCCAGCACCATGTCTTCATAGAGAAGGCGAGCCTCTTGGGCAGAAATGCGAGCAGTCGTAGAGCGAGAAGTAAGTTCTTGAACCATGCTGCAGTGCAACGAGTCAGGAATGTCCTAGGCGGTCAGCAGTGAGCTTTGCAGTTTGCCTATTATCTCATGCTCAAGGATCGCTTGTTGGGATTTGCCTGCCACCTTGCCCGTAAGTTCCACCCTGTAGGGCCAAGGGCAGTTGTTTGAGATCCAGGAGAGTTAAACTGAAGGGCTAGGGCAAGAGGCGTTTCCATTTTGCAGCAGCCGCATCAAGACTTCGTCGCGCAGACGCGAATCCCGAACACCAAGAGCGCAAGGATGAGGGCTTCTTCTGCCTTCGGATCGGACTTCGACCTGGAGCCGCGGGCAAGAGATATTTGGCCAACCAACGTGACGGGGTGCGCCTATGGGAGCCCGTTGGGTTAGCGGTTTTGCGGCGGTGCTGTTTGCCCTGACGGTCACCCTGCTAGGGGGCTGGTACTTCACGGCGGCCATGGGGCTAATCGTCTTTCTGGCCCAACTGGAGTTCTTTCGCTTGGTGCAGGCCAAGGGCAATGCACCGGCCATGCGCACCACCATGTTTTCCAGCCAAGTGCTGGTGATTTTGCAGCAGGTTAAGCCGGAGTGGACCAGCCCTGCTTTTATCGTGGCCGGTTCTGTGATCTGCTTTTATCTGCTTTTTAAGCCCAAGCTGGCCACCATCGCCGACATTGCCACCTCGATTTTGGGATTGTTTTACTGCGCGCTGTTGCCCAGCTTCTGGATTCGGGTCAGGGCTTTGTCTTTTTCCCAAGGACTGGGGGAAGGGCTGTGGATTACGCTGTTGGCTATTGGCTGTGTCATTGCTGCCGATGTAGCGGCCTACCTCTGTGGGCGGGCCTTTGGGCGCACTAAGCTCTCCCTCCTCAGCCCAAAAAAAACGGTGGAAGGGGCCGTGGCCGGGATCGCAGCCAGCGTGGCCCTGGCCATGGCCGGAGCCTACTATCTGAACTGGCCCTGGCGCTGGTGGAGCGGCAGCGTGCTGGGGTTTTTGATTGGGCTAACGAGCCTGTTGGGCGACCTAACGGAATCGCTGATGAAGCGGGATGCCGGTGTCAAAGACTCCGGGGATCTCATCCCCGGCCACGGCGGCATTTTGGATCGGGGCGATAGCTACGTCTTTACCGGACCTCTAGTGTTTTACTTTATGGAATGCCTGGAATGGCTCAACGCCTATTTCAGCCGATAATTGCGATAATTCCCACCCCAGCCAAGAAGGTTCTAGACACAAGTTTGCCTTTAGAAGGTTGGACAATCTGTGCGCAATCCTCGTAGGAATGGTACGACCAAAGCTACCCTTGGAACGGAGAAATCTCTGGTCTTTTGGCTCTTCAGCTATCTCGTTCCCCAACTTTCTCTTGCTGCACTTCTAAGATGACCTGCCTGACATTTTCCAGACAGCAAAACCCCTGGGGGTTGTTGACCTGGCAGCCACAGCGCCTGGCTTTGATGTGGGCGGCAATCTCGGCAAGAATGGCCTGGGGCGTTTTGGATCCCTTCAGCTCTTGCCGGATGCGCCGGCGCGTCCATCCAAAACAGTAGCAGACGGGCACGTCCTCGCCACTTTCTTTTTGAAAGACTGGCACCTTGAGGTCGTCAACCCCAAAGCTTTGACCTTGCTC
>NZ_JANSJH010000072.1:0-15140 GCF_047462495.1 Synechococcus sp. H55.2
GGTGCTATCCATCCCCACCGTATAGACGGTGGGGAATTCCGCACCTTACGTTAAGGCACTTGCCAAGCCCGTCGGTGGTAATCCTCTAATTGAGCCCAGGGATCCGCAGCCGCTGCGGGGGCATGGCCGTGGTTGTGGTGATGGTGATGGGATCCCTGCCCATGGGAATGATGGTCATGATGATGGTGGTGGTGATGGGATCCCTGCGCGTGAGGGTGATCCTGATGGTCATGGTGATGAGTATGCCCCACTCCCAGCTCTGCGCTCACCGCCAGGCGAAACTTGCAGAGGTGGCAGTTCATTGGGGTTTGGCCCTGGAGGGCTTCCTGCTCCAGTTGCTGCAGGCTGTGCAGCACCGTATCCACAAGACCCAACTCCGGCAGCATCAGCCACTCGATCTCGGGGTATTGGCGTCGCCGCTCTTGCACCGCCGCCTCGATTTTTTTCACCAGCACCCCTGTGAAGAGAAAATAGGGCAGCACGATCACCCGGCGCGGCTGCCAGGACAAGGCCCGCTCCAAACCCACCGGCAGGCGGGGGTGGGTGATGCCGATAAAGCAGGTCTCTACGGCGGCCAACCCCGACCCTTCCCAGAGCAGCCGGGCCAGCTTACAGGCTTCGGCGTTGGCTTCGGGATCGCTGGAGCCGCGACCGACAAACAGCAACACCGTTTCCGCCCCTGGGATCTGCCGCGGTTGGGCAGCCAGCAAAGCGGCCAAGCGATCTCGCAGCAGTTGCAAGATCTCGATGCGGATCCCCAGCGGCCCCCCGTAGTGGATGCGCAACTGCGGGTGGAGGGCCTGCAGGCGATCCAGCTCCACGGTCACGTCGAACTTGTTGTGGCGCGCCCCAAACAACAACAGCGGCAGGGCCACGATCTCCTGCCACCCTTGGGCCAAGCATTGTTCCACCCCCTGGGCGATGCTCGGCTGCGCCAGCTCCAAAAAACAAGGGATCACCGGCCGCTGGGGGGTGAGGGATTGGTACGCTTGGGCCAACTCCAGAAAGGCTTGCTGCCCCTCCGGGTCGCGGGATCCATGGCCGATGAGCAAGAGGGGCAATGGAGGAGAAGGAAACTGCCCAACCGCAAGGGGAGGGGAAACAGGGAGGGTATTCAACACAAAAAACTCCGTTCCTTGTGAATCGCAAGGGGTACAGGACAAGGGCAGGTGGGTGTTCTGGCTGAGGGAGGGATCCCATCACAGTTGCGTCACAGTGGCGGATTTGCACCGCGCTTTCCCCAATCTGCCCGAGCCTCTTAGGTTAGCTTGCCGCTTGCTCTTCACCAAGCCCCCCTGGGGGGATAGCCCCGGCCCCCTACCTTGATCCCTAGCTCCCCTCTCCCTCAGGGAGAGGGGCTGGGGGTGGTCGCGTGAGCGGCGCGGAGCGCTTGGGTGCCTCAGGGAGAGGGGCTGGGGGTGAGGGCTGGGAGAGGGGTTGGGGGTGAGGGCCGAAAATGCCGCAGCCGCAGGGCATTAGCCACTACAGAAACAGAGCTCAAGGCCATGGCCGCCCCCGCCAGCATGGGGTTGAGCAACCAGCCGGTGAAGGGGTAGAGCGCCCCGGCGGCAATCGGGATCCCGAGGGTGTTGTAGATAAAGGCGAAGAAGAGATTTTGGCGGATGTTGGCAAGGGTGGCGCGGCTGAGTTGAATGGCGGTGACCACGCCCCGCAAATCGCCGGCTATCAGGGTAATGTCGCTGGCGGCTATGGCCACATCGGTGCCCGTCCCGATGGCGATCCCCACATCGGCTTCTGCCAGTGCCGGCGCATCGTTGATGCCATCTCCCACCATCGCTACCGGGTGTCGGGGCCGTCTGAGCTGGCGAATGTAGGCTGCCTTTTGCTCAGGACGGACTTGGGCGATCACCCGGCGAATGCCTGCCTGCCGAGCAATGGCCTGGGCAGTGGTGGGGTTATCCCCGGTTAGCAGAATCACCTCCAGGCCCATCTCCTGCAGCTGGCGCACCGCGGCGGGGGAGGTGGGTTTGATCGGGTCGGCAATGGCCAACAGCCCCACCAGACGATGGGATTGCGCCACGCCGATCACCGTTTTGCCCTGGCTTTCCCAGGTCTGAACCCGCTCCGACCAAGAGGGATCCCACGGGATCCCCAGCCAGCTCAGCCGACCGATGCGCACCTGCTGCCCCTCCACCCAGGCTTCTGCCCCCTCGCCCACTTTTGCCTGAAAGTGCTGGGCCGACGGGATTGAGATGCCTTCGGCTTTGGCTTTTTGCACCACCGCCTGGGCCAGCGGATGTTCCGAGTATTGTTCCACTGCTGCTGCCAGGCGCAACAGGGCTAGGGGAGAAGAGCCTGGCGTCCAGATATCGGTGACGCTGGGACGGCCCTCGGTGAGGGTGCCGGTTTTGTCCAAGACCACCGTGCGCAAGCGGTGGGCCAATTCCAGGCTATCGGCGCTTTTTACCAGGATCCCCAATTCCGCCCCCCGCCCCGTCGCCACCATGATCGAGGTGGGGGTGGCCAACCCCAGCGCACAAGGGCAGGCGATGATCAGCACCCCAATGGTGTTCACTAAGGCCAGCGTCGGATTGCCCGCCAGCCCCCACCAGAGGACAAAAGTTAGAATGGCTACCCCGATCACCGCCGGCACAAACCAGGAGGTCACCCGATCCGCCACTTGTTGAATGGGGGCCTTGGATCCCTGGGCCTCCTGCACCAGGCGCACGATCTGGGCCAGAAGCGTATCTTTGCCCACCCGCCGCGCTTCCATCACAAAGCTGCCCGTCTGGTTGAGGGTGGCCCCGATCACCTCATCTCCTGCCGACTTGCTCACCGGCAGGCTCTCGCCAGTTACCATCGACTCGTCCAGGCTGGAGGATCCCTCTAGAATGACCCCATCCACCGGCACCTTCTCACCGGGGCGCACCCGGATCCGATCCCCCACCTGCACCGCCGCAATCGGGATATCCTGCTCCACCCCGTCGCGGATGACCCTTGCCGTTTTCGGCTGCAACCCCATCAGCTTGCGAATGGCTTCGGAGGTTTGCCCTTTGGCCCGCTGCTCCATCCACTTGCCCACCAGCACCAGGGTGACGACCACCGCCGCCACTTCGTAATACACATCCGGGTGCAGGCCCTGGCGATGAAAGAAGTCGGGGAAAGTCGTCGCCAAAAGGGAGTAGAAAAAAGCAGCGCTCGTTCCCAAAGCTACCAAGGTATTCATGTCCGCCGAGCGCCGCTGCCAAGCCGCCCAGGCGCCACGATAAAAATGCTGGCCCACCCAAAACTGCACCGGCGCCGTCAGCAGCAACTGCAACCACGGATCCTGCAGCCAGGGGGGCAGGCCGGGGATCTCCCGTCCCAGCATCATCGGCAGGGATCCGATCAGCAGCACCGTGCTGAGGCCCACTCCTATCGCCACCTTCAGCTTCAATTCCCGTTCTGCCGCCCGTTGGGCGATCCGTTCTGTGTCGTCCGGATCCGACTGTTGCCAATCGTCTTCGACCAAGCGCGCCCGATACCCCGCCTGCTCCACCACCCGGATCAATGCTTGGGGATTCACCAGCCGGGGATCCCCGCGGACGATGGCCTGCTCGCTGGCAAAGTTGACCGTTTGGGCTGTAACGCCCCGCACGCGACTCAGGGCCTGTTCAACGCCGGCAGCGCAGGAGGCACAGCTCATACCCTGGATGGCCAAGCGCCAAGTGCCGCCAGCAGATGAAGCGGACAGGCCGGGGGCAGCGGAATGGGAACCAGAATCAGACATGGCTGTCCTCAGAGCAAAAATTTAGGTAGTAAAGAAAAAGCGACGCAAAAGCTCTCTTCCCCCCCACAAGGGGAAAACCCCACCTCTGAACTCTGTCCTGCCGACGCCGCCGGGCAGGAAAAAATCGCTAGGCCGGCGGATAGCCCACTTGGGCAAGCACCTGCCGCCAGTCGCTGTCGGCTCGCTCAGACGTAATCCGCACCTGCTTGGTCTTGGGATCCGCTTCCACTTGGGCCTGGGGATCCCGCTGCCGCACCGCCTGCGTGATGGTGTCCACACAAGCGGAGCAGGCTAGCTTCGGCACCGTCAAAACAACTTGCATCCTGGGAAGCCTCCCCAACCCAATGCCACCTGCTTGATGCTAAACCTTCCAGTGGGCTGGAAGGTCAAGAGGGTGGCTGAGGCTCCTCTATGTTCCAGCGGTAATCCACCTGATAGCCCCGCTGTCGCCACTCCTCCTCCAGTTGCAACTGTTGGGTCAGGGCTTTGCGCAAAGAGTTGATCAGCTCTTGCGTGCGGGCTCGATTGCCGAAATCCTGTTCCTCCACAGTCGGAAACGTTTGCCGCTCCAGAACCCGCAGCAGAAATTCGTAGTGGACGTGAGCTGGCACAGGAATACGTTTCATCGATCTAGGCCATTCTTGGGATCCATTGACAATCCTGGGTTTACTGGGATGACAACAGGGAGCGGACGGCTTGGCCGGGATCCGGCTGCGTTACCAGCGCTTCCCCCACCAGCACGGCGCGCACCCCCCAGCTCCGCAACTGCTGCAGATCGGCAGGAGAGTGAATGCCGGATTCGCTGACCACCGGCAGATCGCCCAGGCGATCCCGGTGGGCGGCCAAGAGATCCCGCGTCGTGTTCAAGTCCACCGCAAAGGTTTTGAGATCCCGATTGTTGATGCCGACCAACACCTGACCTTTGGCCTGGTGCAGTTGCGGCAAGCCCAAAACCCGCTGTAACTCTTGGCAAGTGTGCACCTCCAACAGAGCTGCCATGCCCAATTGCTGGATCAGCTTGAGAAAATAGCCCAAATCCGCATCCGAGAGAATGGCAGCAATCAACAGCACCGCATCCGCCCCCAGAGTACGCGCCCAGAGGATTTGGTAAGGGTAGAGGATGAACTCCTTGCACAGGATGGGGATCCCGACTGCCTGGCGGATCTGGCGCAGATACTCGCCGCTGCCCTGAAAAAACCGCTCATCCGTGAGCACCGACAGGCAACTGGCTCCCGCCGCCTCGTAGCTTTGGGCAATGGCCACCGGATCAAAGGGATCCCGGAGAACCCCACGGCTGGGGGAGGCTTTTTTTACCTCGGCAATCAGAGAAACCGGATGAGGAGATTGGGTGAGGGCCGCCACAAAATCCCGCACCGGCGGCGCTTGATCCAGTTGCTGCTGCAATTGCTTCAAGGGGAGCTGCTCCCGCTGGCGCTCCACCTCCTGCTCTTTGTGCCAGATGATCTCCTCTAAAATGTGGCGCGGTTTGGCTTCCGGCGCTGTTGTCTGGTACACCTGAGAGGCGACGACGACCGGCGGGGCAGGAGAACGCCGACGAACGGCCAGCGGCTCACCTTCTAGCTCCATACCACCCCTGAACAGAACTCTACACCTCACCCTAGACTACTCTAGTGCTCTGCGGTCGGTTTGAATAGCTACCCCGAATATCCCCAAACCGCCTCTGGCAAAGGTGTTTCTTTTACCCTATGGTTGAGTGTAGAGCTGAAGCGCTGCCCAGAGCGATGTGGAATCAAAATCAACAGTAAACGTAGTCGAGAAGCTTGACGCAGCCTCTTGCGCTCTGGGGAGTTTTGCTCCGGCAGTCGTTCCGTCCCTCTTTTTTGCCGATCGTGGGCAAAGGCTCGGCTGAGCAGAGTTGGGAAGATTGCTGTCCATGCTGTTTTGAAGGAGTTCAGGCGTGCTGTACCTAGCAGAGCTATCCAAGCCGATTGGGTTTGCTAAGTCATCTCTGCAATTGCTGGCCAAGCAGCAGCAGGACAACACCTGGGTGGCCGTGAACGAAGAATCCATTACCCTGGAAGGCCGCATTGCCCAAGAGGCCGGTCGCTTCAAGGATGGGGCCTTGGTACTGGCGGAAATCTCCGGCAACCGTCAGGTTGCCCGCATCAACGAAGCCGCCCGTCAACTGGTAACCTACCTGCAAAATTTCAGCCGTTTGCAGGACAAAGCCCGCAGCCAGGAAGAGGAGATCGAAGTTTGGAAACAGTCTCTCACTTTTCAGGCGCATGAGCTGACTCGCCGCGAGATGGAATTGGCAGCCCAAGAAGAGGAGGTGCGGCGGCTGTACGAGCAGTACAAGGGCGTGGAGGAAGAGCGCAAGCTCCTGGACAGCCTCAAAGAGGAACTGGCGACCCAGCAAGCCTACCTGGCCGAACAACAGCGCCTGATCGGGGAACAGCGAGAAGCCCTGAACCGGCAGCGGCAAGAGTTGCAAGCTCAGTTGCAAGAGGCCCGCTCCAGCCGTTTGGGGGAAGCAGAAGCAGCCCAGCTCCAGGCTTTGATGCGGCAGCTTCAGGAGAGCCTGCATCCGGCCGGGGATCCCTTGGCGCTTCTGCACAGCCTAAAAAGCCAGGTTCAGCAGCAGCAGGAGCACTTGAATCAAGAGATTGTCCAATTGGAGGCAGAACGTCAGCAGGCCCAAGCCCGGCAAGAGGAGCTGGATCGGGACCACCGCGCTTGGCAAGAACGCCGCACGGCTTGGTGGGGATCCCGACAATCCCTAGAACAAGGTCAAGCGGAATGGCAAGCCCGGCAGGGATCCCTGCGAGCCTATCAAGAGCACCTGCAGAGGATCCTCCAGCAGTTGCAATCCCAAGAGAGCTTGTTCCAAAAAGCCTATCGTCTGGTGCAGGAGTACGACTTCATCGTCGATGGCAGCAGCAATGGCGGGCCAGGTGCCTCAGGGTCGGCGATCTCGGTGGAGGAGCTGGCGGCCTTGGTGAGCCAACTGCGTCGCGATTATGAGCAGCGGGCAGCCCAGGTTAGCCAGCAGCGGGCGGAGCTGGAGCAAAACCGGCAGACCCTGCGGGAGCTGCAAGAGCGGCTGGCCACCGCCTCTCCCGAGGAGCGGTTCGATATTGAAATGGATATTGACTACGCCCAGTCTGCCTGCAGCGCCCTGGAAGAGGCCCTGGCGCCCCAGGAGAAAAACCTGCAGCGGGAATACGAAGAGCTGGCCCGCCAGGAAGCCCGTCTCAGGCAGCTTCAGAATCAGGCTGCCGCCCCGGTTCAAGTGGATATCGGGCCGATCCTGGAGCAGATCGGCAGCCAGAAGCAGGATCTTCTTCAGGAAAAAAACCGTCTGCAAACCCTCGTTCACCAACTGGAATCCTCCCTGGCCTCTCAACAGGAGCAACTGGCCCGCCAAGAGCAGGAATTGCAGCAGCAGTGGCAACAACTGGAGCAGGAGGAGAGATCCCTGCGGGCGCGCACCCAGGCGATGGCCGAAACCTGGGGCCGCCTCAACCACCTGCAGGCCACCCTCTACCCCGAGCGAGATCGCTGGGCGGAGTTGGCAGGAGAGTTGGCGCAGTTGGAGGCGGAGCTGGGCCAACACCAGGCGAGAAACTCCGCGGCCCACGCCCACGTCCAACAGGTCCACTCTCTTTTGGCTGCCCTCACTCAGGCTTGAGAGGGTGGGGAGAGCCGGCTCCAACGGATCCCTTCTGTTTCGGCGCAGGATCTGCAGTCTTAACGAAGAGAACAAATCTGGTAAAATTCGGTAGCATCCTGCAGCCATTGAGGCTCCCAGCTTTTGGGCAGGGGAACTGCAGAGCTTGTTGCGCTTTGCTCCGGTTCTTGCTTGCGGTTGCCAAGGACATTCCAATGTGAGGTCGGCTCGTGCGAATTGCGGTTGATGCGATGGGGGGTGACTATGCTCCCGAGGAGATCGTCAAGGGTGCCTTGCTGGCCCATCGACAGCTTCGGGTCGGGATCGCACTGGTGGGTTGCCCGGATTCCCTGAAGCCCTTTCTGCCCCAGCCCTTGCCCGCCGGGATCACCCTTGTGCCCGCTGAGGACAAGGTGGGCATGGCAGAAGAGCCCTTGATGGTGCGCAAGAAGCCCAAAGCCTCCATCAACGTCTCGATGCAACAGGTGCGGGCCAACCAGGCGGATGCGGTGGTGGCCGCCGGCAACACCGGGGCAGCGATGGCTGCAGCTTACCTCAATTTGGGCCGACTGGGGGGAATCGACCGTCCCGCCATCGGCGCTCTTTTGCCCACTTTGAAGGGCAAGCCGGTGCTGCTTTTGGATGTGGGCGCCAACGTAGACTGCCGGCCCCGCTTTTTGGAACAGTTTGCCCGCATGGGATCCCTTTACTGCCAGTGTGTGTTGGGGATCGAGAAGCCGCGGGTGGGCCTGCTCAACATCGGCGAGGAGCCCAACAAAGGCAACGACTTGGCCCTGGCTACTCACCAGCGCTTGAGCCAGTTGCCAGGGATCCACTTTGCCGGCAATGCCGAGGGGCGGGACGTGCTGACCGGGGAGTTTGACGTGGTGGTGTGCGACGGCTTTGTCGGCAATGCCCTGCTCAAGTTTGCCGAAAGCGTCGGCCAGGTGATCACCCAGGTGCTGCGGGAGGAGCTGCCCCGCGGTTGGCGCGGCAAGCTGGGCTGCTGGCTGCTGCGGCCCAACCTTAAGCAAGTGAAGCGGCGCATGGACTATGTGGAATACGGCGGCGCTCTGCTGCTGGGAGTGAACGGCATCTGCGTCATTACCCACGGCAGCTCCAAGGCGCCGATGGTCTACCATGCCATTCGTTTGGCCAAAGAAGCGGCGGAGCAAAAAATCCTGCAGCGACTGCAAGCGGAAATGGCCGATCCTCGCGAGTCTCATCTCAGTTCCGAGCGGCGCGCCCGGCCTTTTCAGTCTGCCTCTGACTGCAGCTCAGAGGTGCTGCCTCTGCGACCTTTGGATCGGGTGGAAGGATAGCGTCCATGCCCAGCAATGGCCTCCCAACGGTGCGGCTGGTGGGGGTGGGGGCTGCCCTGCCGGAGCCTTGCCTGAGCAACGAAGACCTCAGCCAGATTGTGGAAACTTCCGATGAGTGGATCTGGCCCCGCACTGGTATCCGTCAACGCCGTATTCTCCCTCCCCACTTGAGTTTGGTGGACTTGGCGGCTCAGGCGGCAAGGGCCGCTCTGGATCAAGCCGGGATCCCGCCCCGAGAATTGGATTTGATCCTGCTGGCCACTTCCACCGCCGTCGATCGCTTCGGCTCGGCTCCACAGGTACAGGCGGCGCTGGGGGCAACGGGGGCGGTGGCTTTTGATCTGACGGCAGCCTGCACAGGGTTTGTGTTTGCCGTGGCCACAGCAGCGCAGTTTTTGCAAACCGGTCTGTACCGGCGGGCGCTGGTGGTGGCGGCGGATGTCCTCTCCCGCACGGTGGATTGGGCGGATCGCACCACCTGTGTCCTGTTTGGGGATGGGGCGGGGGCGGTGGTGCTGGAAGCGGGGGAAGCGGGAGCTGGCGGCATCCTCGGCATTGAGCTGCGCAGCGATGGCAGCGGCAGCGAGCTGCTCAGCTTGTCCATGGCCACCGAGGCCAGGCCCCTGGTGGGATCCCTGCAGGTGGGTCAATACCGCTGCTGCCCCATTGCCATGAATGGCCGCGAGGTGTACAAATTTGCCGTCCAGGTGGTGCCGGAGATTATCGAGAAAGTTCTCTTTCGGGCCGGGATCCCGGCGGAGGCGGTTCAGGGGTACTTTATCCACCAGGCCAACCAGCGCATTCTCGATGCCGTGGCCAAGCGCTTGCAGTTGGATCCACAACGGGTGGCCAGCGTCCTGGAACAGTACGGCAACACCTCCGGCGCTTCGGTGCCGATTGCCTTGGCCACCTGGATCGACCAAGGACGGTTTAGCGCTGGCGATCTGGGGGTGATGGCGGGCTTTGGCGCCGGCCTCACCTGGGGAGCGATTGTCTTTCGTTGGGGGAAATGAATTGATGACCGTTGCCTGGATCTATCCCGGCCAGGGATCCCAAGCGGTGGGGATGGGAAAAGACTTACAAGATTGGCCAGGGGCGGCCCAGAAGTTGGCTTGGGCCCGCGAGATGCTGGGATGGGATCCCTTGGCGCTGTCGGAAGCGCAGATCCATCAAACTGTCTACACGCAGCCGGCTTTGTTTACGGTGTCGGCCCTGCTGACGGACTATCTCTATGCCCAGGGGCAGGCTCCCGCCTGCACAGCCGGCCACAGCTTGGGAGAATATAGCGCCCTCTACGCCGCTGGGGTATTTGATTTTGAGACTGGCCTGCGGCTGGTGGCGCTGCGGGGCCGATTGATGGAAGCCGCAGGGGATCCGCCGGGCAGCATGGCGGCGGTGATGGGGTTTGATCGCGACAAGCTGGAGCACCTGTGCCAGATGATCCCTGAAGTTACCCTGGCCAACGACAACAGCCCGGATCAGGTGGTGATCAGCGGCTCGGTCGAGGGGGTGCAGGCTGTTTGTGAGCAGTTGCAGGCCAAGCGCACCGTTCCTCTCAAAGTCAGCGGCGCCTTTCACTCGCCCTTGATGCAGGCGGCGGCGGCAACCTTTGCCCACACCTTGCGCGCGGTTGACTTTCAGGCTCCGCGAGTGCCGGTCTACAGCAACTGCACCGCCACCCCCAGCCGGGATCCCGCGGTTCTCAAGCAGGCGCTGCTGTCCCAGATGACCGCCCCTGTCCGCTGGCGAGAGACAGTGCTGCAGATGGCTGCCGACGGCATCCAAGAGGTGTGGGAAATCGGCCCCGGCAATGTCCTGACGGGCTTGGTGAAGCGAACAGTGCCCACCCTGGCGCGGCGCAACATCAGCAGCCTCGACCGCTGCTAAGGGATTCCACCGGCAAGCGACCCCGGGCCGGGATCCGCCCCAGCAACACCTGGAGCAGCGCCTGCAGCGAGACAGGGGTAGAGCCATAGCAGGCCAAATAAACCGGGATCTGGGGCAGGGCAAAGGCATCGTAGGGGGATCCCAAAGCCAACCCGATCACCTTTTCGGGAGGAAGGGATCCCAGCAACTCCCTCTGAAGTGGGTAACGAAATAGATCAAGGGAGCCCACCAGCACTTGGTCAGCTCTTGGCGCCCTTTGCAGGGTTGTTTGCCAATCCTCAGGGGTAGGCTCTGGGCTGATCTTGAGAATTTGAGCAGCAGGCCGGGCGTTTTGGAGAAGATCCCCCAGAAGAGGCACAGGAGTGATGAGCAGCGGGTCGGGGGCCAAAGGGGGCAGGGATCCCCGCAGGAGCGTGATGCTGTCTTGAGCGATTTGGCGGGCCAGCGCTTGGTGCTCTTCCAGGTCGGCAGAGGGGAAAGGGGGGCAGGGGGATCCCAGTCCGTAGCGCCGCTTCAAGTTCAAAATCCGCTCCACCGACCGATCCAATTGTTCAACTGACAAACGCCCAGCGCGAAACTGTTGCAGCAGATGGGCGTAGGCTTCTTTTTGGATGGCCGGGCTAAAGCCGGGATCAGCCCCAAATAGGAGCACATCGGCCCCTGCCCGGAAGGCCAGTTCTGCCGCTTCGGGAATGCCATAGCTGCGGGCAACGGCCCCCATGGTCAGGGAATCCGTCAGAACAAGCCCCTTGAACCCCAGCTTCTGCCGCAACCAACCCGACACCACCTCAGGGGCCAGCGTTGCCGGCCGCAAAGACTGCGTCCTGCTGTCGCGTTCGCGGAAGCGTCGCGTAGCGCTAGCGGATCCCAGGGCCGGCATCACCACATGCGCCGTCATCATCGCCTCTGTGCCTGCCCGGATCAAAGCCTGGAACGGGCGCAGCTCCGTGGCCTGTAGCGCCTCCAGAGGGCGATCCACCCGCGGCAACCCCAGGTGGGAATCGAGGTCGGTGTCCCCATGGCCGGGAAAATGTTTGGGCGTGCAGAGGATCCCGGCTTGCCGGTAGCCACGCCACAGGGCCAGGCCATAGTCCGCTACCTGTTTCGGATCCGACCCAAAGGCGCGGATGCCGATAATGGGGTTGTGGGGGTTGCTGTTCACATCCACAACGGGGGCGAAGTTGAGGTTAAACCCCAAACTTTTCAGCTCCGTTCCCACCGCACGGGCCATCGCTTCCGCCTTCGCCAGGGATCCCGCCGCTGCCACCGCCATGGCGCTGGGAAACACGGTTACCCCCTCGGTGAGGCGCACCACCGGCCCCCCTTCTTGATCAATGCCTATCCACAAGGGGATACGGGCTTGTGCTTGAGCTGCGGCAATGAGTTGGGCTACCTGGGGCAACGTTTGAATGTTTCCGGCAATCGAATAGAAGATCAGACCGCCCACGTGGCAGTTCCGGATCATCTCCTCGAGGGCAGGGGAAAACTCGGCTCCCTCAAAATAAACCAGGAACAGTTGCCCAACTTTTTCCTCAAGGCTCCAAGCCCTGGGATCCACTTCGGCGGCAGGAAAAGAGATCGGGCGTGTCAAAGCAGATATCCTTCGACGTCACTGCTAAAGGATCGGGTTTCCAGCCAGGGCTGACAACTGCACACCAGGTGGCGATCCCCGTAGGCGTTGTCGATGCGGCTGACGCTGGGCCAGAACTTGCGCTCTTTGACCCACGGGAGGGGATAGGCGGCCAGGGAGCGAGGGTAGGGGCGATCCCAGTGATCGGTGACCACTACCTCGGCGGTGTGGGGGGCAAGTTTAAGGGGGTTGCGCACGGGATCCATCTCGCCCCGCTCAATGGCAGCAATCTCCTGGCGAATGGCAATCATTGCCTCGCAGAAGCGATCCAGCTCTTCTAGGGATTCGCTCTCAGTGGGTTCCACCATCATTGTCCCCGGCACTGGCCAGGAGATGGTGGGGGCGTGGAAGCCGTAGTCCATCAGCCGCTTGGCTACATCCTCGACCTCAATGCCGGCGCTTTTCTTGAGGGGGCGCAGGTCCAGGATGCACTCGTGGGCCACCCATCCCCCTGGCCCTTTGTAGAGCACCGGGTAGTAGGGATCCAGCCGCTTGGCGATGTAATTGGCGTTGAGGAGGGCCACTTGGGTAGCTAGGGTGAGGCCGGCGGATCCCATGAGGCGGATGTAGGCCCAGGAGATGGGCAGGATGCTGGCGCTGCCCCAGGGGGCAGCACTGACCGGGCCGTTGCAACCAGGCAAAAACGGGTGGCCGGGCAAATGCGGCAGGAGATGACGGGCAACGGCAATAGGCCCCACCCCCGGCCCGCCGCCGCCGTGGGGGATGCAGAAGGTCTTGTGCAGGTTGAGATGGCAGACATCGGCTCCCAGCTCTGCAGGACGGCAGAGGCCCACCTGGGCGTTGAGGTTGGCCCCATCCATGTACACCTGCCCCCCGGCCTCGTGGATTATCTGGCAAATCTCGCGGATCCCTTCCTCAAACACCCCATGGGTGGAGGGGTAAGTAATCATCAGGGCGGCCAGCCGTTCCCGGTGCTGCTCCACCTTGGCCCGCAGGTCTTCGAGGTCGATGTTGCCGGCCCTGTCGCAGGCCACGCTCACCACCTGCATCCCGGCCATGACAGCGCTGGCGGGGTTGGTGCCATGGGCGGAGGTGGGGATCAGGCACACCTGGCGCTGGCTTTCCCCGCGGGCCTGGTGGTAGCGACGAATGGCCAGCAAGCCGGCATATTCCCCCTGGGATCCGGCGTTGGGCTGGAGGGAGACGCCGGCAAAGCCCGTGATCTCTGCCAGCATTCGCTCCAACTGGGCAAAGAGGGTTTGATAGCCGCGAGCTTGTTCCAGAGGCGCAAAAGGATGGAGCTGGGCAAACTCCGGCCAGGTTATGGGCAGCATCTCGGCTGTGGCGTTTAGCTTCATGGTGCAGGAGCCCAAGGGGATCATGGAGTGGACAAGGGAGAGATCCCGGCTCTGCAGGCGGTGGATATAGCGCAGCAGCTCCGTTTCCGAGTGGTAGCGGTTAAACACCGGATGGGTGAGGTAGGGGGTGGTGCGCAAGAGCTGAGGCGGCAGGCTTTGGTGGGGATCCGAACTCAGGCCTTCGGGATCCCAGGCTGGCTCCTTGGAGCCAGCGAAGATTTCCCAGAGATCGCGCAGATCTTGAGAGGTTGTGGCCTCGTCCACGCTGATCCCCAGGGTAGTCTCGTCGATCCGCCGCAGGTTGATGCGCCGCTGGGCGGCCCGCTCTTGGATCTGGCCGACCTGTTCGGGGGACTCTGCCTTCACCCAAAAGGTATCGAAGAAATACTCTGGCCCCACCCTGTAGCCCAGATCCCGGATCCCGGCGGCCAGGTGATGGGCCTGGCGATGGATGCGTTCGGCAATTTGCCGCAGGCCGCGCGGGCCGTGATAGACGGCATACATGGAGGCCACCACCGCTAAGAGCACCTGGGCGGTGCAGATGTTGCTGGTGGCCTTGTCGCGGCGGATGTGCTGCTCCCGCGTTTGTAGGGCTAGGCGCAGGGCCGGCCTGCCCTGGGCATCTTGGGAGATCCCCACCAGCCGCCCCGGCAGCAGCCGTTTGTGGGCCTCGCGGGTGGCAAAGTAGGCAGCGTGGGGGCCGCCGTAGCCCAGGGGCACCCCAAAGCGCTGGGTGGATCCCACCACAATGTCTGCCCCCCACTCCCCTGGCGGTTGCAAGAGAGTCAGGCTGAGCAAGTCAGCAGCTACGGCCACCACCATCCCTCTTTGGTGGGCCTGCTCCACCAGCTTGCGGTAATCCCGGATCTCTCCATAGGTGTTGGGATACTGCAAGAGCACGCCAAAGCCGTTCCCAAGCTCAAACTGGGAAGGATCTGCCACACGCACCTGGATCCCCAAGGGCTCTGCCCGCGTCTGCACGACGGCAATGGTCTGGGGATGGCAGCCGCGATCCACCCAGAAGACCTGGGATCCCTTGCCTGCCAGGGCGTAGGCCAGGCTCATAGCCTCAGCGGCAGCAGTGGCTTCGTCCAGCAGGGAGGCATTGGCGATCTCCATGCCTGTTAGATCGATCACCATCGTCTGGAAATTGAGCAGGGCCTCTAGCCGCCCCTGGGCGATCTCCGCCTGGTAGGGGGTGTACTGGGTGTACCAGCCGGGGTTCTCCAGAATGTTGCGCTGGATCACCGGCGGCGTCAGGCAGTTGGAATAGCCCATGCCCAAAAAGGAGCGCCACACCTGGTTCTGGGCCGCCATTGCCCTCAGTTCTGCCAATACTTGCTGCTCACTGCTGGGGGATCCCAGGTGCAGGGGTCGGCTGCTGCGAATCGCCGCCGGCACCGCCTTATCCACTAATTCCCGTAGAGAGCTCAGCCCCAAGGCCTGCAACATCTGACGGATTTGCTGGGCGTCTGGCCCGATGTGCCGCCAGACGAAGAGTTCTCTCTGCTCTAGCAGCTCCAGCTCTGGATCGGCGGCAGAGAGGGGTTGAGGCGTCTCCCGGCCAGAGGGGCTGAGGGGATGGAGGATGGTGGAGTCGGACATGGGGCAAAACAAAAGC
>NZ_JANSJH010000073.1:0-11909 GCF_047462495.1 Synechococcus sp. H55.2
CTCAAGAACCGGTGTAGAGCCATAGGGGCAAGCCCGAGGTGCTCACTTCAAACTGCAAACGCGCCAGAGCTTCTGCTGCCGGCAGAAACCGAGACCAGCCTCTGCGCCGGGGGAGCAGATCGTAGAATTTGGCATCTGTCGGCAACCCCGCCAGCTCTGCCGCCAAGAGGCGAGCATCCTCTTCCGTGCCCAAGCGATCCACCACGCCTAGGTGGAGGGCCTGCTCTCCACTGAAAATGCGGCCATCGGCAAAAGTCCTGACCACATTCAAACTCAACTTGCGGGCAGCAGCAACCGTCTGCACAAACTGACCGTAGGTGATATCGATCAACTCTTGCAAGATGTTTCGCTCTTCTGGGGTCAGCTCGCGATCAAACGAGAGAATATCTTTGTAGGGGCCAGACTTGATCACTTTAAATGAAATCCCCACTTTATCCAAAAGACGCTCGATATTATTGCCTCGAATGATCACGCCGATGCTGCCGGTGATCGTTCCTGGGTTGGCGACGATTTTTTCCGCTCCCATGGCGATATAAACCCCCCCAGAGGCGGCAATGTTGCCAAAGCTGGCAACAATGCGGGTGCCTTTTTGTTCCCGCAAACGCAAGAGAGCACTGTAGATTTCTTGGGAGTCGGCCACTGTTCCGCCGGGGCTATCGATGCGGAGCACTAGAGCAGGGAGCTGTTTTTCTTCCACCTCTTTTAGGGCTTTGAGAACGCGCTCGCGGGCTTTGCCATCAATGGCCCCTGCCACCTCGATGCGACCAATTTGCCGACGCAAACCACCCCAGAATAATCGCTTCAGCATAGACAAGAACTGGATTGGGATAAGTACATATTTGTATCATGAATGGCGGCTCGTGGCCCGGTCAACCGGTCGCTTAGACGCTGCCATACACCGGGATCACCGCGCCCCTCAGATCCCGCGCCGCTTCCGAGACCAAAAAAGCGATCACCTGCCCAATGGACTCCGGCTTTACCCACCGCTCGGCTTGCGCGGATCCCATGGCGGCGCGGTTGGCCGGCGTGTCGATGATGCTGGGCAGAATGACGTTGGCGGTGATGTCGGTGCCTTGGGTCTCGGCGGCAATGGTGCGGGTCAGAGCCACCACCCCTGCTTTGGAAGCGCAGTAGGCCGCCAATTGCGAGCCCGGCTCCACTGCGCCGCGGGATCCCACCGTTACAATCCGCCCATAGCCCTGCTGCCACATCTTGCGCAGGCTGTGCTTGCAAGCTAGGAAAGTGGTGGTGAGGTTGAGGTCAAAGTCGCGCCGCCAGTCTGCCAAGCTGTACTCGTGGGTGGGGCCCATGGCAAAGCCGCCCACCAGGTGGATCAGCCCATCTACGCGGGGCAGGTCGGCAATGGCGCGGGCAACCGCCGCCTCGTCCAACAAATCCACTTGCACAAAGCGCACCCGATCCAGAGCACTGGCCGGCAGGCGCTGCCGCAGCACGGCTAGCTCCTCCTCCTGTCGGTAGGTCAGGGTCAGCTCTGCCCCGCTGGCCAGCACTACGGGAACCACCCCCAACCCCAGCCCGCCGGTGCCACCGGTTACAAGAATCTGTTTGCCTTGGTTGTCGAGCATAGGTTCGCCCTTAAAAAGCCTTTCCTCAAGCCAAAAAGCGCTGGGCATCCAGCCACCGTCTTTTCCCACCCTACCGCGATTCTTATTCCTCTTGAGGGGCAGCCTTGGGCGCTTTCTCCAGCAGTAGGTCGCTCAAGGCCAGCCAGTGGGGCAGATCCAGCTCTTCGGCGCGGGCATCGGGGCTGAGGCGGAGCTGAGCCAACGCTGCTGCGACCGCCTCTCGCTCCACCAAGCTCCCCAGGGCATTGGTGAGCTTCTTGCGGCGGGTGGAGAACCCTTGGCGAAGGAGTTGGTGAAACCAGCGGGGATCCCGAGCAGGGGTGGGGGCGGGGCGGGGGGTGAGGCGAATCACAGCGGATTCCACCTTGGGGGCCGGCTGGAAAGCGGTGGGAGGCACTTTACAGATCAGCTCGCAATCGGCCAGATAGCGCGTCCGCAGGCTCAGGGCACCGTAGGCTTTGCTGCCGGGGCCAGCCTGAAGGCGCTCGGCCAGCTCTTTTTGCACCAAGAGGACGATGCGCTCGAACTGTCTGACCGGCTGGGCCGGGGATCCCAGCACTTTCTCCAGAATCGGGCCGGTGAGGTTGTAGGGGATGTTGGCCACCAGCAGGCGGGGCTGAGGCGGGAGCGGCAGGCGAAGAAAATCTCCTTCCACCAGGTGAAAACGCGGCTGGTCGGCAAACCGTTTTTGCAGCAGCCGGCACAGATCCCGGTCGATCTCCACCGCCACCACCTGGACGCCCTGGGCCAGCAATCGCTGCGTCAACTGCCCGGTGCCGGGGCCGATCTCCAGCACCCAAATGGGATCTGCGCCTGCCTGAGAGCCATCCAGGTGGGCAGCCCGCACAATGGCTGCGTGGACAGCGGGATCCTTGAGCCAATGCTGACCAAACCGTTTGCGAGGATGGGGCATAGTTAGGCGAATGATCGAGAAGAAATGGCCGGACGGATCATCGCTGGGCCGGGTGGGGAACAGAAATCAAGGTGGGATCGGTATCCTCAGGTCTATCTTGGGTTGATCCGGCGGCAATTGTCTCTGGGCTTGCATCCCCGCCCAGCAGCGGCCGGCGGTAGAGGGGTACCGTAAAGGTAACGGTGGATCCCAGCCCTTCGCCCAAGCTGTAGAAATTGATCTCCCCCCCCATCGCCTCCACCAGCCGCTGGCTGATGGCCAGGCCCAAGCCCGTTCCCCCATATTGGCGGGTGGTGGAACCATCCACCTGGGTAAAAGCCTGAAACAGCTTTTGCTGCTTTTCCAGCGACACCCCGATGCCGGTGTCGATGACGCGGATGCGGGCCAAACCCGGGTTGCCGGGAAGGATATCCGCCCGCACGGTCACCGAGCCTTTGGGGGTGAACTTGATGGCATTGCCCACCAAATTAAGCATCACCTGCAACAGGCGTTGGTAATCGCCCAAGAGCAAAATCTGATCTGAGGTGTTGGGCAACTGAAAGCTCAGTTGTAGGCCCTTTTGGCTGGCCTGCAGGCTGGTTTTGGCTGCCACATCCTTAAACAAAGCTTGCAGGTCGCAGGGCTGAAACTCCAACTGCATTTTGCCCGCCTCGATCTTGGCGATGTCCAGCACGTCGTTGATCAAGGCCAACAGGTGCAGGGCCGAGCGATAGGCCTCCTGCAAAAAGTCCAGCTCCTCTTCGCGGCTTTCGGCCATCCCGTCCAGCACCAGCTTGATAAAGCCGATGATCCCATTGAGAGGGGTGCGCAGCTCATGGGAAGTATTGGCCAAGAACTGACTTTTCAGTTGGTTGGCCGATTCCGCTTGGGCACGGGCCTGCTCCAGCTCTTTGTTTTTCTGGCGCAGTGTCTGGTTGGCCAACTGCAGGCGGGTGGCCAGTTGGCGGCTTTGATCCAGCAAGATGGCGTGGGCAATCGCCGTGCCCAGATAGGTGGCAATGCTCTGCAGCACCTGGAGGTGGCCGGCCTGCCAAACGGGAACGCCGTTGGGCGGCAGCACTTCCAACCAGAGCAGGCTGTTGGCATAGCCGCGATAGGACATGGCAATGGCCAGACGGCGCTCCATCAGCACCGGCTCTTCCTGCCTCAGGGCCTGCAGCAGATGGGGATAATCCGCCAGTCGCAAGGTCTGGTTCAGCAGCGAGGGATCCCCTGGGTTGCGGCGGTACTCGGCGTTAACCGTGAGGGAATCCTGCCCCACTTCGTAGAGGGCCAGCAGGCAGCGATCCACCCCAAACAATTGCCCCAACTGCTCCACCGTCTGCTGGCACAGCTCGCGAATGTCTAGGGAGTGGCCGATGTTGCGCAGCAACTGGGCCGTGATCCCCTGCACCGGATCAGCCAAGAGGGGATGGGGCTGGGCAGTGGGGCTGCTGGCTCCGCCGGCCAAGTTGAAAGGCGTTGCCCCCAACAGCTTGCCCACCACCGAGACGGCTACCACCGCCCCTTCCATGTCCCGTACCGGGTTGAGGGAGAGATGCAAGTGCAACTTGTAGCGGGGCGAGTTCACCTGACATTGGTAGGAAAGGGGATCCCCAGTCTCAAACACCTGGTTGAGCTGGGCTTCGTACTCCCCGGCGTTGGCCACCTCCCAGATTTGCTGTCCACTCACGATGTGCTGAGGGTGGATGCCATATTTCTCAGCCTCTTCCCAATAAAAACCCCAGAAGCGCCTCTGGCGATCCTGTGTGTAGAAAATCGGAGTGGGTCGAAGCACGCCCATGTGGGAAGAGGCCACCATCGCGTCGGGGAAACACAGGCCCAGAGCTCAGGTTTTCCCTGAGGAGGCTGGGCTGGCGGGATCAGAGGCCGGGCGGGTTAGCGGGGCAGAGTCTTTGCTGAGACGGGCGAAGATCATGCGGCCTGCTGAGGTCTGAATGGCGCTGGTTACCACAACGGAGCGGGTTTTGCCCAAAGAGCGCTGCCCTTCTTCTACCACCACCATGGTGCCGTCCTCCAGATAGCCTACCCCCTGGCCCGGCTCCTTGCCCTCGCGGGTGATCTTGATATCGAAGCTATCGCCGGCAACATAGATGGGCCGCAGCGCCTCGGCCAACTCATGCACATTCAGCACCTTAACCCCCTGCAGAGTCGCCACCTTCTTCAGGTTGTAATCGGTGGTGAGCAGCGTTCCCCCTACAGCTTGGGTAAGGCGCACCAGCTTTTCGTCGACGGTGGTCAGATCGGGATAGTTGGCTTCGTGAATGACGAAGCGCTCAGGATAGGCCTTTCGTAAAGCTTGCAGCGTATCGAGGCCTTTGCGGCCCCGCTCTCGTTTTTGGGCATCGGCCTTGTCGGCGATGGTTTGCAGTTCCGTCAGCACAAAGCGGGGAACCACCAGGGTTCCCTCCAAAAAGCCTGTCTCGATTAACTGGGCCACTCGGCCATCGATGATGGAGCTGGTGTCCAAAACCTTGGCCGTGGCAGCCACCACATTGCCCTCTGCCCAAAGGGCTGCCTGGAGAGCATAGTTGGGGTTCAACAGCCGCAGCAGCGAGGGGCCATGGGTATCGGCCAGGCTGACCCCCAGATAAGCAAAAGCCAAGCTGAAAAAGACCGAAGCCAGCGGCTCGAGAAAGCGGTTGAGTTGAGGGGGCAGCGGCAACAAATATACAGGAGCCATGGCCAAGTTGGCGATCACCAAACCAATCACCAGCCCCACCGAGCGGCTGATCAACACGTCCGGCGGCAGGGAACGCACATTGGCCTCGAAGCGACGGTAGCTCCAGCGCACCAGGGATCCCAGAGCCAGCCCTGCCAGCACGCCGAAGCCGCTGGTGACGACGCGGGCTCCCTCCACATTGGCCCCCTGAATGGCGGCAGGAGGGAGCAGATCCAGGCCATAAAACCCAAGGCCAGCCCCGGCCAACATGAAGATCGCGATCAGTAAAGCGTCTAGCATAAAGAATAAAGACAGCCCTGCTGAGTGGGTAACGCTGCTGGGAATAGGCAAATCCGCTTCCTATTCTAGTCGTCTGGTGTTGGATGGATCCGGACAACCAGACTAGCCCTCTCCCCGCAAGATTCAGACTATGTTGAAATCATAGCGATCCCTGGCTGCCTTGAGGGGGCTGGGGGGAAATCGCTACAATCCAAACTCGATGAGGCTGAAAGCAACCATGGCACAAGCACTGGAACTCAATAGCGCGAACGTCGAGAAAGTCCTAGACGAGCTGCGCCCTTACTTGATGGCCGATGGGGGCAATGTGGAGTTGGTGGAAATTGACGGCCCGGTGGTCAAGCTGCGCCTGCAGGGGGCCTGCGGTGCCTGCCCCAGTTCCACCCTGACCCTGAAAATGGGCATTGAGCGCAAGTTGCGGGAGAGCATCCCCGACATCCTAGAAGTGGAGCAGGTGTTCTGAGGATTCTGCCGCTTCTGGTCTGTTATCCTGGTTCCCTGAGGCAGCAGGCCTGTCCGTCGCCCTGATCCTCTGCCTCTTGGCTTTTCTTCCTTCTTTACCTGCACGCCAGCCCATGCCTGTTCTCCTCTCCATCGCCATTCTCGCCCTGCTGATCCTGGTGCATGAGGCAGGCCATTTTGCGGCGGCCAAGTTACAAGGGATCCACGTCAACCGCTTCTCGCTGGGGTTTGGCCCGGTGCTGTGGCGCTACCAAGGTAAGGAGACGGAGTACGCCATTCGCGCCCTGCCGCTGGGGGGCTATGTGGGCTTTCCCGACGAGGACGAGCGTTCCCCCTACCCGCCCGATGACCCGGATCTGCTGAAGAACCGTCCTGTGTTGGATCGCCTGGTGGTGATGAGTGCCGGGGTGATGGCCAACCTGATCTTTGCCTATCTGGTGCTGGTGTTGATGTTTGCCTCGGTGGGCATCCCATCGGTGGCGCGCATCCATCCCGGCATCCTCATCCCTCAGGTGATGCCGGATAGCCCGGCGGAGCGGGCCGGCCTGCAGGCGGAAGATGTGGTGTTGCGGGCAGCCGACCACGACTACAGCGCCATCGCCGACGAGACGGCGGCCTTGGCAGCCCTGAACGATTTTCAGGCGCTGATCCGCAGCAGCGAGAACCAGCCCGTTGCCCTAAAGGTGCAGCGCGGGGCAGGGGATCCCTTCCAGTTGACGGTGATCCCGGAGCTGCGGGGGGAGACGGTGGCCATTGGGGTGACCTTAGCGCCCAACCAGGAGCTGACCTTGCGCCCCGCCCGGAACCTGGCCGAGATCTTCACAGAGGCTGGAAACGCCTACCAGCGGGTGGTGATGCTGAATGTAAACGGTTTGCGGCAGTTGGTTGAGAATTTTCAAAGCACGGCCACACAGGTCTCCGGCCCGGTGGGGATCGTCAAGATCGGCGCGGATCTGGCGCGGGATGATGCTGCCAGCTTGTTTAATTTCACCGCTTTGATCAGCATCAACCTGGCTTTTCTCAACCTGTTGCCTCTGCCCGCTTTGGATGGGGGGCACATCGCCTTTTTGATCCTGGAAGGGATCCGCGGCAAACGGCTGCCCAAGGAGCTAGAAGACCGGGTGATGCAGACAGGCCTGGTGTTGTTGCTGGGCTTGGGGGTGGTGCTGATCTTCAAAGACACCCTCGCCATCGTTACCGGGTCGGGCTAGGGAAAGATGGCCAGCAAACGGGCCTTGCGCCAGCGCGCTTTGGAGATCCTGATCCGGCTGAAGCGCCACTACCCCAACTCCACTTGTGCCCTCCACTACCAAACGCCGCTGCAACTGCTGGTGGCCACCATTTTGTCTGCCCAGTGTACCGATGAGCGGGTTAACCAGGTCACCCCAGAGCTGTTCCGCCGTTTCCCGGATGCCCAAGCGCTGGCAGCAGCCCCGCGGGAGGAGATCGAGGCCCTCATCCATTCCACCGGCTTCTATCGCAACAAGGCCAAACACATTCAGGAAGCCTGCCGCAAGATCCTGAGGGATTTTGGCGGTCAAGTGCCCCGCACCATGCCGGAGCTGCTCACCCTACCCGGTGTAGCGCGTAAGACGGCCAATGTGGTGCTGGCCCACGCTTTTGGCGTCAATGCCGGGGTTACTGTCGATACCCATGTCAAGCGCCTCAGCCGCCGCCTCGGCCTTACCGAGCACGAGGATCCCGTGCGCATCGAAAAGGATCTGATGCAGTTGTTGCCACAAGCGGATTGGGAAAATTGGTCCATTCGCCTGATCGACCATGGGCGGGCCATTTGCACCGCCCGCAAACCCCTCTGCGAGCAGTGTTTTTTGGCCGACCTTTGCCCCAGCGCCCCTCTCTCGGACGGGAAGACGGACAAAGAAGCAGCGACAGCCGTCCAGACCTGAGCGCCTGGCAGCAGGGATCCGGTTTTTGGGCTTCCCCTCGCCCTAGAATAGGCTGCATGGACGATCAACCGACTAGAGTGACACCTGTTTTGGTTATTGCCGGGCTGACGGGATCCGGGAAAACCCTGGCCATCCAGCAACTGGAACAACTGGGCTACACCGGCCTGGAAGGGATCCCGCCTGGCCAGGTGATCCCTTTGGTGGAGGCGATGCGGCCCCACCACACTGCTTTGGCCCTCAGTTTGAATCTCCACGCCCAGGAGTACCGGGATCAGGTTCCCACCCTGGCTGCCTGGGTGCAATCGCAAGGGATCCCTTTTCTCTTTCTGGAGGCTCGCCCCCTGGTATTGCTCAACCGTCTCAGCGCCCACCGCCGCCCCCACCCCCACCACCCTGGCGGTGGCCTGTTGGAAGCCATTGAGCAGGAAGTGCGCGATCTGGCTCCGCTGCGAGAGCGCTGCACCCACTGGTTGGATACCTCCGACCTCAATGCCCAGCAACTGCGGCAGCAATTGCAAGCTCTGGCCCACGGGATCCCGCAGCCGCTCAACCTGCGGCTGGTCAGCTTCGGCTTCAAGTACGGCGCCCCCCCCGATGCCAACTTGCTCTTCGATGTGCGCTTTTTGCCCAACCCCTTCTTTCAGCCCCACCTGCGCCACCTGACCGGCCAGGATCCGCCCCTGCAGGAGTTCCTGTTTGCCGATCCGGTTACCCAATCCACCTACCAGCACATCGTTTCCCTGATCCAGGCCTTTTGGCCCCACTACCGGGCAGAACGTCGCCCCCACCTAAGTGTGGCCATCGGCTGTACCGGCGGCCAACACCGCTCGGTGGCCCTGGTGGAGCGCCTGGCGCAAGATTTGCGACCTTGGACCGTCCCTGCTGGCAACCCTGCCCTGCCTGCCCTGAACATCCAGGTGCAGCACCGCCATTTGCTGGATTCGCAGCGGGAGCTGGAGGCCCGCTTCGGAGCGCCACCCCCTGACGCTGGCGTAGAACAGCAACAGGTTAGGATCCCTTTGGCCGGCGTTTCTGTACCTCCCCATGGCTAAGCCCAGCAACAAGTCCCTCACTTGGGGTATGCGCCGCCGCAAGACTGCTTGGCCGGGCAGTGGCTGGAAATGGCTCTTTCCCGGTCTGGCCGTTAAGCGCTGGCTCACCCTGGCCGTAGGGGGTGTGCTGCTGATGGTGCTGGGCATCGCCATCTGGACGGAATTGACCCCCATCTTTCGCCTGAAGCGGCTGATCGACATCACCCTGCGCCTGATCACCACCTGGATCCCCAACAACATCAGCGGCCCCTTGGTAACTGGGATCGGCCTGGTGATGGTGGTGCTGGGCTTTCGCAGCGCCATGCGCTCCATCGAAGATGTGCTGATCCCAGAGGGGGATGAGGCGCTGGTGGATAAGCTGCTGTCGCGGCGGCGCCTCAGCCGTGGCCCCCGCATCGTGGTGCTGGGGGGCGGCACCGGCCTCTCCAACCTGCTGCGGGGCCTGAAGCGCTACAGCTCTAACATTACCGCCATCGTCACCGTGGCCGATGACGGGGGATCCTCAGGGCGCCTGCGACGGGAGATCGGCGTGTTGCCCCCCGGCGACATCCGCAACTGCCTCACCGCCTTGGCCAACGAAGAAAAGTTGCTCACGGAGCTGTTCCAGTACCGCTTCCAGGCGGGGGAGGGGCTGAGCGGGCACAGCTTCGGCAACCTCTTCATCACCGCCCTCACCGCCGTAACCGGGGGCGACCTGATCCGGGCCATCACCGCCACCTCGCAAGTCTTGGCCATTCAGGGACGGGTGCTGCCGGCCACGCTGGCGGATGTCACCCTCTGGGCGGAGTTGAGCGATGGCCGCCGCGTGGTGGGGGAGTCCAACATCGCCAAAGCCGGAGGACGCATCTATCGGATTGGCTGTGATCCCCCCAACCCGCCGGCCCTGCCGGAAGTCATCGAGGCCATTGAGGCGGCAGAGTTTGTGGTGCTGGGGCCGGGCAGCCTCTACACCAGCATTATTCCTAACCTGTTGGTACCGGAAATTGTGGAAGCTCTGGCCAAAAATATGGCGCCCCACATCTACGTGTGCAACATCATGACCGAGCCGGGGGAAACCGACGGCTATACCGTTGGGGATCACGTCATGGCTTTGGATCGGGTGGCGGGCGTGCGCCTATTTGACGGCGTGCTGGTGCAGCGGGAGCCGCCTTCCCCACGGGCTCTGGAGCATTACCGCCGCAGCGGCTCCGAGTTTGTGATGTTGGATCCTGACAAACTGGCCTACCTGGGCTGCCGCGCCGTTTTGGCCAACGTCATGCAAGAAGATCCGCAGACCGGCTTGGTGCGCCACAACCCCGAGCGCTTGGCGGCAATGCTGATGCGCTGGTTCGACAGGCACCGATAGGACACTCCGGAGAAGCATCAGCGCTGGCGGGAATAAGGTCGGGGATAGGGGCGGCGCATCTGGCGAGCCAAGTACACCTGAAAGGTTTGTGCCACCACGCCCGCCCGCTGTAGCGGGATCTCTGCCACCGGTTCAATTTGTTCAAAATGGTTGCCGTAGGTGGCCGCGATCCCCGCCCTTGGCTGAAACAGCTTGGAGGTAACCAACAGCCCATTTTTTCCCAGCCAATCTTCAGGTTGCGACCAAAAGGCAAAGCCGCGCAGATCTTCATCCAGGCAGGTGAGGGGCTTATCCGTCAGCGGCGCCAAGGCCATGCCGATCTGGCCGCCCAAAAAGTAGGCGTTGGTGAAGATGAAATCCGCCTCGGCAAGAGCCTGGGCCAAGCGGGGATCCGTCTGCAACTGCCGCCGCAACTGTTCAATTGCAATCAACTGAGTCGAGGGATCCCGTTCCACCGGCCACAGGCCCAGCCCACCGGGAGCCTGGAGAAGGCCGTAGCGCACATGGGCCAGCCCCACCCCCACCAACAGGCCCACCGCCACCGCCGTTCCCGCCAAGAGCCGCTTCGCTCCTGGCCACCTTTCCCAACGGGATCCCAAAAGTAAGCTCAGCACCCAAAACCCCGGCATGGGCCAGGTGGGCAAAATGGGCCGATAGCCCCCCATCAAGGTAAAAGCCAGCACCAGCGGCAGCCCACAGGCCAGGATTAGAAGATGCTTCAGCTCCTGATCCGTGAGGCGTCTTCCCTGAAAAAGCGCCAGCCCCACCCGCCCACCCTCAGCCAAGCTCAGCCCCAGCAAAGGGATCCCCAAGGTCGGGAAAAGATAAAAAAGTTCCTCCAGCACCGTCAGCCCCAGCTCTTGCAGTTGATACCCTGCCTCCGGCACCGCTCGCCCCCCCTGGAAGCGAAAGGAGACCCAATCCTGCTGGGCGTTCCAGATCAGCACCGGGCTGAAGGCCGCCAAGAACCCCAGCACTGCCAAGAGCGCCCATCCCGACCTGAGGGCGCAGCGGTGGGCCGGGCTGAGCAGACAAAAGAGCACCAGGCCAAACCCCAACGCCAGGCCGTGGTATTTGCCCAGGCAGGCCAGCCCCATCAATAGCCCCATCAGCGCCAGCCGCGGCCCCGGTCGGTAGCGAGCTGCCCCATAGGCCCCCAATTTCCCCTCTGCCAAGGGAGCCGGAAAAAACTCCTGGGCAGCCACCCACAGGGTTGCCGCCGTAAAAAACATCAGCGGGCTATCCGGCAGGGTCAGCACTCCAAACCCAATCCAGAAAATGGGCGCGATGCTGATGGTTGCCAGGGTGATCAGCCCCGCCTGCAGCGAAAAAAGCCGCGCCGCCGTGAGGTAAAGCAACAGGGAAGAGCCAGTGTAGGCCAGCAGGGATCCCAGTCGAATCGAAAAAGCCGACACCTGCCCCGTCAAAACAGGCCCCAAGCCCGTTGTCCAGGCCACCAGTGGCGGATGGTCAAAATAGCTCCAGTCCAGATGGCGAGTGTAGAGGTAGTAGTAGGCCTCGTCAAAGCCCGGCGGCAACAGAGCAGCCACCCAGCAGCGCAGAAGCAGGCCCAACCCCAAAATCCACAGAGCAGCTTTCGGCACCACAGGGGATCCCTTTAAGCGCGTGGACAGGTGTTATTGTCTCAGCTTTGGCCGGGCTTGTCCCCAAAAACCCAAGTGGGG
>NZ_JANSJH010000073.1:12009-14903 GCF_047462495.1 Synechococcus sp. H55.2
CATCGCCGGCCACCAAGAGCTGGCTCTCTGCACTCATCCGAAACGATTGGATCTTGGTTGCCAGTTGCCGAGCCTTGCTCTCGCTCGCGGTTGACCAAGCTTTTGTTTCTCCTGCAGGAGTTATGAGAGTGACGTAGTAAGCTTTATAGGTTATCTCGTCTCCCTCAGAATTCCTTAGAGTTTGAATTTCAGTTTTGGTTCCGGCTCCCCTTACGTCATAATAAAACTCGATCTGTTTTGGTAAAGGCAGCAGTGGCTGGAAGACCACTTCACAGTTGACCGTATCCTGATCAAGCCGATAGCACGTGAAGCGCCGATCCCCCTGAGAAAGCCCAATAGGTATGATAATTGGGGACGAAAAAAGCAATATTATAAAGGCAGCACCGACAGCCCCAGAAACTACAGGCTCTAGATAAACACGCTTGCCGGGAATTTGCTCCACGCATCTCATAGAACTCAGCTCCGTTGACCCTTTTGTGGTTGCCCTCATTATTGCTTGTCAATGTAGCATCTGTCAGTATTTGAGAATACGAAGCTGTTCGGATATCAGCAGAATCACTTATGTTAGCCTATTCAAATCCAATGGCAATGAAATGGTCTATCACATCGATCTCCAACTCACCTCTTCCAAAAAGGGAGCGACTGAGGAGTGTCTTAATCTGGTTTGAAATAACTACACTCTCAAAAGCTGTGAGGTGGCGTTGTTGCCACGCAGCGCTGACATAGCAGTAGGATGGACGCCAAACTAGCGGTGGTGTCTGGTAGGGGTTGTGGTGGAAGTCAGATCTAGGGCTGGGCTACGGCGAGCTGAGCCCAAAAAACCGGAGACAGAGCAGAAGGGCCGGCAACTTGCCCACCGATACAGAAGAGGTGCTTGGCCCCCTTCACTGCCAAGCTCCAGGCGGTGGAGAACAACGTTGGGTTGGCTCCTGGGGGAACGGATCCCGACAGCTCGCCAGCTCGACTTCCGCGCCGGCATGACCGGCTTGGCTTTAATCATTGCCCTATTCCTGACAGGAGCACGTCTGGTTTATTTGCAACATCAACAGGCGCCCCTGTTGCAGCAGCGAGCTGAGGCCCAGCAGCGGGCTCAGTTGAGACCCTTCATCCCTCGTCGCTCGATTGTGGATCGCCGCTCCCTTGCCCAGCAGCAGGCAGAATTGCTGGCCGTGGATCGCCCTGTCTATACCCTCTGGGCCCATCCTCGCCTCTTCGGCAGCACCCCCGAGGACATTGCCGCTGCCCTTGCTCCCCTATTGCGGCGGCCGGTGGAACAATTAACGCGACAACTGTCGGCCAATCATGCAGTGCGGGTGGAGCGTTGGGTATTGCAGGAAGTGGCCGATCAAATTCAGGCTCTGCATCTGGATGGCCTAGAGCTGGTGAGCGAGCGGCAACGCATCTACCCTCAAAAAGAGATGGTTGCCGAGGTAGTAGGCTATGTGGATCTGGATCATCAGGGCCAGGCGGGAGTGGAATATTCTCAACAGGAGCTGCTGGAGCGTACTGTGCAACCTGTCACTATTCCTCGCGATGGCTACGGACGACTGCTGGCTGCCGAGGTGCCGGAAGGGCTGCTGCAATCCCGCGAGATGGTGCTGCAGCTCACCCTAGATATGCGCCTGCAAAGGGCTGCCCGCGCCGCCCTGAAAGCTCAACTGCAACGGTTTCGAGCGCTGCGGGGCACGGTGATCGTCCTCCAGCCCCACACGGGGGAGATCTTGGCTCTGGTGGCCGAACCTACCTACGACCCCAACCGCTACTTCGAGTATGACCCCGGCCTTTTTCGCAACTGGGCTGTAACGGATTTGTATGAGCCGGGATCCACCTTCAAGCCCATCAACATCGCCATTGGACTGGATGCCGGCGCCTTTAGAGCCGATGAACGGGTGTATGACGAAGGACGGATCCTGATCGGTCAGTGGCCCATCCAAAACTACGACTACCACCAGCGGGGAGGCCATGGCTGGATGAGCGTCACCGATATCCTGCGCCAGTCCAGCAACGTGGGCATGGTCCATCTGATGCGCAAACTGGATCCCCGCCAGTACTACAATGCCTTGGTACGGTTGGGATTGAATGAGCGCAGTGGTGTGGATCTGCCCTTTGAGCCGGCCAGCCGTTTGAAGCCGCTGCGGCAATTCGTAACCGTGCCGGTGGAGCGAGCCACCGTTGCGTTTGGCCAGGGGCTGGCCCTCACCCCCCTGCAGTTGGCCACTTTGCATTGCATCATCGCCAACGGCGGGCTGAAAGTGCAGCCCCATGTGGTGCGCGGTCTGGTGGAAAAGGATACAGACACCTTGGTTTGGGGATCCCCGCAACCCCAGCCGGTGCGGGTGCTGTCGGAGCAGGCCACCCTGGCGGTGCGCATCCAGATGCGGGACGTGGTGGATTTTGGCACCGGGCAATCGGCCAAGATCGAGGGGTATGAGATCGGCGGCAAAACAGGTACCGCCCAGAAAGCAGGGCCGCGGGGGGGCTATCTGCCCGGCAAACGCATCACCAGTTTTGTGGGCTACTTCCCGGCCCTTCGCCCCAATTACGTGATCCTGGCAGTGCTCGACGAGCCCCAGGGGGAAGATGCTTTCGGCTCGACGACGGCGGCTCCCGTGGTTCGCTCGGTCATTGAGGAGATCATCACCCTAGAAGGGATCCGCCCCAATTCTACCGAGCGTGGCTACAGCAACTGAAAGCGGGGGCTAGGATCTTCAATTAAGTTTAACTAGAGCTTTAACTAAATAGCAATGGAACGGATCGTGGCGTCGATCCCTAACTCCCCTCTCCCTGAGGGAGAGGGGCCGGGGGTGGTCGCGTGAGCGGCGCGGAGCGCTTGGGCCTCAGGGAGAGGGGCCGGGGGTGGTCGCGTGAGCGCTTCAGGAGTGTCTGAAATAAAC
>NZ_JANSJH010000074.1:0-11762 GCF_047462495.1 Synechococcus sp. H55.2
GCTTGCGCCAGCGGGATAAAGTTTTCACGATGCTGCGCGGCAAGTTTTGCTCAGGGAGCGATGGTGATCGGCGAGGGGCTGGTTTGGACGGCCCTTTGCCCGCCCCGCTCCAGGATCACCTCGATGAGGCCGTTGTTGACCGGCTGCATGTTGAAGGGCAGTTGTTGCTGGGTTTCATAGAGTCCGGGCGCCACCTCCCGCATCTCCACCTCTGGCGTCACCCCGACGATGCGAAAAGCTGCCCGCCCCCCTGGATCCCCTCGCATCGTCACTTTGAGGATCTCGCCCATGCGCAGGCTGGTGCTGTTGGTGGTAATGCTAAAAATCTGAGGCGGCCCAGCAGCGACAGGCCGAGAAGCTGGCTGAATGGTGGAGCGGGTTCCCTTGGATCCATCGATTGCAAAAGGGAAGATCTCGCGATACTCCTGGCTGAGGCCGTCTTTGCTGAGCACAATTCGCAAAACAGGGTTGCTGGCTTGGTGGGTGGGGGCCACCACGTAGGTGCCCTCGTAGTGGTTGGGTCGCACCTCCCGCATCGGCTGGTTCAGGGCCAGATTCCCCAAATCAAACTGGGCGATCCCTCCCGAGTCCCCCCAGATGGCAATGGTGAGGATATCCCCTTCCACTAGGTCGCGCTGGGGATCCAGTCGAATCGCCTCAATACGTGGAGAGCGGTTGCCGGCTGCGGTCAGAGGAGCGGGGGTAGCCGGCTGCGGCAAAGGGGCGGGGGGAGGAAACACCGGTTCTACCGACGGGGGAGCGACATTGCCCAGGGCCAGTTGAGGGAGCCGCCGCTGAACGCGGGTACTGACTCCATTGAGGCTCAGTTGGATGCGGATGTCGGGGCCAAAGGCACTGTCTTGAGGGCCAAGGGTGTAAACGGCGCGGTAATAGCCGGGCTGCACTTCTTCCATGGGCAAACCCCGCACCAGGTCGCCAATATCCACCGTGGCCCTGCCGTTGGGAGTGCCCTGGGCCTCAACGGTCAAGGCTTTCCCTGCCGGCACCACTCCCGACTCAGGGATAACCCGCGTTTGTGAGATTTCGGGTTGGACGGTCTCGGCCACCGCAGCGGGAGAAGGTCGCAACTGCACCACCGGAGGCGGCAGAGGCGAAAGCTGACCGCGATACACCAACGCCTGATGTAACAGCACCGCCCCCTCAGCTCGGCTCAGCACCCGATTGGGCCGCAGCCGGGCGGGATCCGGCACATTCACCAATAGCCCCGCTTCACCCGCCATGGCCACAAAAGCCCGCCCTACCTCCGGCACCTCAGCAGCATCGCTGTAGAGAGCCATCCAGCGCTCAATATCGGCCTGGTTGGGAGCAGGCAGTTGCAGGGCCCGCACCAAAATGGCCAGGGCTTCCAGGTGGGTGAGATCTCCTTGGGGACGAAACTCGTTGCCTTCGTACAGGCGCATCGCCCCCGCCTGCAACACCGCCTGGGCCGTCCAATAGTCGGGGGTATTGGGCTCGAGATCGCGAATTTCTTGCACCTGGTTGGGGTTGGGGATGTAGCCGAAAAACTCCGTCAGCCACTGGGCCAATTCTAGTCGGGTGAGAGTGGCCGACAGCGGCTCCTGGGTGAGCACCAGATCCGTCTGACGCTCCAGCGCCGCCACGTAGGCATCGGCCCAGGCCAGCGAGGCTTGCTGCTCCACCCCTTGAGACCAAGCCGGCAGGTTGACGCTCGACCAGCCCAGCGTCCAACACAAACTCAGAGCTAGGGGCCACGAGCACCGCATAGCTGTTACTCCTGTTCCGTTGACATCCCCTCAGGGCCAGCTTATCTCAAACTTCCGCCGTGTCCTCAAGCCTTCGATACCAGTTGGGATTGCGCCCTTTGGCAGTGGGATTCTCAAAACTCGAGTGCAAAAGCTCGCCGCAGGGATCCACTAAGAGATTTTACCTATGCGGGATGAGATCTGGCCTGGCGGCAAAGGGCCTGGGCAATTGCCTCATAACTTGTAGTTGTGCATCCAAATCCTTATCATTGTGTTATAGACTCGGAAAGTTCAGAAAGCACTTTTGCCCTTACCCCAGGGAGGAGTTTCATGGCTGGCAGCACCGGAGAGCGACCTTTTGCCGACATCATTACCAGTGTCCGCTACTGGGTCATTCACGCACTGACCATTCCCGCTTTGTTTTTGGCAGGCTGGCTTTTTGTGAGCACGGGCCTGGCTTATGATATTTTCGGTACCCCGCGTCCCAATGAGTATTTCACGGCAGAGCGGCAGGAGCTGCCGATTGTCAGCGACCGCTTCAATGCTCTGGAGCAGTTGGAGAGGCTAGCTCGCTAGGAGGGGCTGCGGGCAGGCAAGCCACTTGTTGTTTCAATTTGTAAATAAATCGTTTTTTTGCGTAGGATGAGACCTATGGCCAACAAATCTGACGAACCTGTTTTCTACCCTGTTTTTACCGTCCGTTGGCTGGCGGTGCACACTTTGGCGATCCCAACTGTTTTCTTTTTGGGAGCTATTGCTGCGATGCAGTTTATTCAACGGTGAACCCAATGGCTGATCAACCCGAAAAGAATCCCAACACCCAACCGGTGGAGCTAAACCGCACTTCCCTGTACCTGGGTTTGTTGTTGGTGTTCGTGGTTGGGCTGTTGTTCTCTAGCTACTTTCTCAACTGAGGCCAGAGTTACATTATTCTGCTCTTGGGGTTGAGAGAGGGCAAGAAGGAGCAACGTTGGCTTCTGGCTGGCCCTTATTTCTTTTACTTGAGGCTGCAATTTCTGCCAGTTTTGTCTTTTTCTATTGGAGACCAGTTGCTATGACCAGTCAAGCAAGGATTCCTCTGTGGATAGTAGCCGTGATTGCCGGTTTGGGAGTGCTCACTGTGGTCGGGCTTTTCTTCTACGGTTCCTATGTAGGCCTAGGCTCGAGTCTGTAAGTTTGAGGCTTCTTGTCTTGGGTTAGTGCTACACATCGCTAACGCGAACAATATCCCTGAACCCAGCAAATAGTAGGATAGCCTCACATCGGCTGCGCTATAGTGTGAGGTGTGGCTGAACGAGCCTTCCGCTACCGCTTCTTCCCAACTGCTGAGCAAGAAACCCTGGGCTGTGTAAGGGGAGTGACCTCAATGTAGGACACACCATGACCGGGATATCAATGCTGCCATCAACCTTTTGGCTGCTGGACAGTCGGTGACAGTCTGTGGAGTGAGTGTAAGACCTGATAGACATGAGTCTAGAGGGCAACTACGAAAAACTCGCAGGGGAAGGAAGCGGAAACCCAGATCGTGAAGTCTGGGAATCTCCCCTCTACGGCTCGTCGGGGCCTAGCGGGAGAGGATGTCAAGCCCACACCCCTCGGCAACTCACGCTTTTGGGCCGGAAACTGGCTATGGCTGCCCCACTCTGGGCCACCGGCGGGGCCATTCTGCGGCTGCTGCGCTGGCACAAGCCGGCAGGGCGATTGATTTTGATGATCCCGGCCCTGTGGGGGGCCTTTTTGGCCGGGCGGGGAACGCCCCCCTGGCCGTTGATCGGGATCCTGATTTTGGGCAGCTTGGCCACCAGTGGGGCGGGCTGTGTCATTAACGATCTTTGGGATCGGGATTTGGATCCACTGGTGGAGCGCACCCGCAACCGCCCCTTGGCCAGCCGGGAGCTGACGGTTGGCGTCGGGATCCTGATGGCCCTGCTGAGTTTGGCCTGCGCGGCAGGGCTGGCGCTGTTTCTCAACCCGGTCAGTTTTGCCCTTTGTGTGGCGGCAGTGCCGGTGATTCTGCTCTATCCGGCGGCCAAGCGGGTGTTTCCGGTGCCCCAACTGGTGCTGTCCCTGGCCTGGGGATTTGCCGTGCTCATCAGTTGGACGGCGGTGAGCGGTCAAGACCCGAACACGCCCCTATGGGAGGAAGGGTTGGGCTGGCTGTGGCTGGCCACGGTGTTGTGGACGTTGGGGTTTGATACGGTCTACGCCCTCTCGGATCGGGAAGACGATGAACGGGCCGGGATCCACTCCAGCGCCCGTTTTTTCGGGCGACAGACGCCGACGGCGGTGGGACTGTTTTTTTTGGGTGCCGCCATCGCTCTGTTGGGGGTGGGGATCAGCCTGAGGTTGCACTGGGTTTATTTCCTCAGCCTGGCCATTGCTGCCCTCCTCTGGGCCCGGCAAACCTGGCAGCTTTACCAGGTCAATCCCCCTCCCACCCTGTACCCGGCCATCTTCGGCCAAAATGTGGTGCAAGGGTTTATCCTGCTGGCGGGGATGATCGGGGGATCCTTATTGGCCTAAGGGATCCTTTTTCAAGCTCGTTGGATTGGGATTATTGGGGAACCTGAATTTGCAGGCCCTAGATCCCGGCAGCCTGCCAACCAGGCGGAGGCGGCCCGTGTCCACAAGCAAACTGTACAATGACGACAACTCCAAGGATCTCAGCCCCCGATGGCCCTCCTGAGCGGCAGTGAGCCGCCCTATGACATTCTCATCCTCTCAAACGGCCCTGGAGAGCTGACCACCTGGGTGCGTCCAGTCGTGATGGAATTGCGACAGCAATTGCCTCAGGCGCGCCTCTCTCTGGTGCTTGCCCCTTGCCCCCATGCTTCCGGGCAAGAGATGAGCATAGCCCAAGCGTTTATCGACGTGGATCGGGTACAGGATCCCGATTTTTTTCTGGCTTTTTTGCTCACCGGCCAAACCGAAGAAGCCTGGGATTGGGCCAGGCGAGGGGTGGTGCTGTTTTTGGGGGGGGATCAGTTTTTTGCCGTCTGGATCGCTCGCCGCTTGCGCTATCGACTGGTGGTCTATGCTGAGCATCGGCCCCGTTGGCGACCTTGGGTAGACGCTTTTGCCCTGCGAACAGAGGCGATCAAACGCCGCTACGACGGGGGACGCCTCCTGGGCCACCGCTGGGCCCAGAAGATGCACGTGGTCGGGGATTTGATGGCGGATGGCGTGGCCAGCGCCGTCTATTTGCCGGGGGTGCCCCTTCCCGGCTGGCTTGGCAGCAGATCCCCACAGCCGCCTGCCGCCAAACCGACGGCGGGTTTTTCTTCCCTAACTCAAGTTTTCGGCCCGCTCCAAGAGGCATCTCCCAGCCCTGTCAGTGGGATGGAGCCTGCCAAGACCGCGCTGGAACGGGTGGAGCACCGCTGCAGCGATGGAGAATGGCTACCGCGTGGCTGGCAGCGCCTGAGCGATGGCAACCGCACCCACTATCAGGTGGGATTGCTCCCCGGCTCCAAACCGGCCAAGCTTTCTCTGGGGGTACCGCTGGTGTTGGCCGTAGCCGATGAGCTGCGACAGATGCTGCCCAATGTCCGCTTCGTGATCCCGGTGGCCCCAGGACAAACGCCTCAGTCGCTGGCCGGCTATGCCCATCCTAAGCTCAACCCCGACATGGCTGTAATCTATGGCACCTCGGCCATCCTGGAGCAAACCAATCTGGGCTCCCAATTTGTCACCCCCTTTGGCAGCATTGTGCAATTGTGGACAAGCTTTCCTGCCTATTCTGTGCTGGCCAACTGCGATCTCTGTCTGACCACTGTTGGTGCCAACACCGCCGAGCTGGCCTATTTGGGGGTGCCGATGGTAGTGGTGATCCCCACCAACAAGCTGGAGGCAATGCGCGCCTGGGATGGGATCCTCGGCCTGCTGGCCCGCCTGCCTGGCCTGGGTACGGGGTTGGCTCGCCTTATCAACAGGATTGCCCTGCGGTGGCTAAACCACTTGGCTTGGCCGAACATCTGGGCCGGGCAAGAGGTGGTGCCGGAGTTGCGGGGCCATTTGCGCCCGCTGGCCGTGGCCGAACAACTGCGAGTTCTGTTGGAGGATCCCCAACGACGCCAGCAGATGCAGACGGAATTGCAGCGGCTGGGGGGAAGGCCGGGAGCCGCGCAGGCGATTGGGCAACTGGTGGCTCAGCAGTTGGGTAGAGGCTTGAGGTAGAAGGAAGCTTGCTTGAGCTTAATCCGGCAGAGATCCCCCTTGCGCGGGAGATCGCTTCTGGCTGCTGGCAAAAAATGCTAGAAGGGGAAGCAGTGGAGGTTCCTCAACGGAGACCATTCATGCTGACAAAGGCCAATCGCGTCAGCGAGACGGAGTCCTCGCAGCCGGCGGTGGAAAGCTCCCAAACTGAGGCGAGCGATGCTCTCCCTTCCGGCAAGCCGGAGCCAAAGCTGGGGTTTTGGCAGCAATTTTGGGAAGATGTTGATTGCGTCTTCGAGCGGGATCCGGCGGCGCGCAATCGCTGGGAGGTGATTTTCACCTATCCTGGCGTGCACGCTTTGTTTCTGCACCGCATCGCCCACTGGCTATGGAAACGGCGCTGGTTTTTTCTGGCGCGGGTGATCAGTTTCTTCGCTCGTTCTTTCACCTTGATCGAAATTCACCCGGCAGCCCAGATTGGGCGGCGCTTTTTCATCGACCACGGCTGTGGGGTGGTGATCGGCGAGACGGCGGAGATTGGCGACGATGTTACCCTTTACCACGGGGTCACTCTGGGAGGTACCTCTTGGAGCAAGGGCAAGCGGCACCCCACCCTGGAAAACGGAGTGATTGTCGGCACGGGGGCAAAGATTTTGGGGCCGGTTCGCATTGGCGAAAAAGCCCGGATCGGGGCCAACGCGGTCGTGATTCAGGATGTGGCTCCCGGCATGACGGTGGTCGGGATCCCAGGGCGGGCGGTCATCCCACCCCATCAACGCCGCATCCCTGCCCATGGCATCGACTTAGACCACCATCTCATGCCCGACCCGGTGGGGCGCGCTATCGAGCAGTTGCTGCACCGTATCCAAGACCTAGAAGCCCAAGTAGCCCGTCTCAACCAAGAGCGGGAAAAAGCTCGGCAGGATGAGGTTGGCGGCGGCTCAGAATATTCTTAGCAAGAGAGGTGTTGGTCTGTAAAAATCCAAGTCACTCGGAAGATGGGGCGGCTGACGCGGTATGCTGTGGGGGCGCTGAGCTGTTTTTGACTGATCACGCCGTCCGATGCTGCTTCAGAATCCTGTAGCTTTGTTGAGTGTTTCCGACAAGACCGGGCTCATCCCGCTGGCCCAGGCCCTTGTCCAGGAGCACGGCTTTCAACTGCTCAGCAGCGGGGGCACGGCCAAGGTGCTCTCAGAAGCCGGGATCCCGGTCACGCCTGTTTCGGCCCACACCGGCGCGCCAGAGATCCTGGGGGGACGGGTGAAGACGCTGCACCCCCGCATTCACGCCGGCATTTTGGCCCGTCTGGATCATCCCGCAGACCAAGCGGATCTGGAGGCGCTGGGGATCCCTCCCATCCAACTGGTGGTGGTCAATTTCTACCCTTTTGAGCAGACGGTAGCGCAGGCAGAGGTGTCTCTGGCGGAAGCTTTTGAGCAAATCGATATCGGCGGGCCCACTTTGGCGCGGGCGGCAGCCAAAAATTATCCCTACGTTACGGTGCTGACGGATCCCAGCCAATATCCCCGGTATTTACAACTGTTATCCGGCGGGGATGGGGAAACGGAGCAGTTGGCGTTTCGCTTTCAGTGTGCCCGTCGGGCTTTTGAGCAGGTGCTGGCCTACGACCGCGCCATCGTCAACTACCTGGCCCGGCAGTCTCAAGCTCCCCCGACCGCTCCCGAACCTGTTTTTCAACTGCGAGGGATCCCCTGGCAGCGCCTGCGCTATGGGGAGAACCCCCACCAAGCTGCCACTTGGTACGTGGTGGATCCGGCTGCCCCCGGCTGGCATCGGGCCCAACAATTGCAAGGGAAGGAGCTAAGCTACAACAACCTGCTGGATCTGGAGGCGGCCCGCGCTCTGGCGGCGGAATTGAGCCTGTGTCTGGCCGGCGAGCACGACCCCGGACAGGCGGTGGCGGTGGTGGTGAAGCACAACAACCCCTGTGGCGTGGCTGTGCGCCCATCGCTGGCTGCTGCCCTGGAGGCGGCGCTGGCTGCCGACCCGGTTTCGGCCTTTGGGGGCATCGTCGCCCTTACCCAAACCTTGGATCGGGAGACCGCCCAGCGCCTGGCGGAGCCTTTTTTGGAATGTGTAGTTGCCCCCGCTTGCACCCCAGAGGCGGCTGAGCAGCTGGCGGCCAAAAAAAACCTGCGGGTCTTGGTCTTGCCGGACTTTTGTGTGGGGCCGGCCCAGACCCTTCGCACCCTGGCCGGGGGCTTCCTGGTGCAAGAGGCAGACCGGCTCCAGGGATCCGACCGCCAACAGTCCTGGCGGGTGGTGACCGAGCGCCAGCCCACCCCGGCAGAGTGGTCAGATCTGGAGTTTGCCTGGATCGTTTGCAAGCACGTGAAATCCAACGCCATTGTTGTCGCCCGGCAGGGACAGACGATGGGCATTGGGGCCGGCCAAATGAACCGGGTGGGGGCCGTGGAGATCGCCCTCAGGCAGGCCGGCGCGCGGGCGGCGGGAGCGGTTTTGGCCAGCGACGGCTTTTTCCCGTTTGCCGACAGTGTGGAGGCAGCCGTCCGGGCCGGGATCCGCGCCATCATTCAGCCGGGAGGCAGCATTCGGGATGCCGATTCCATCGCTGCCGCTAACGCTGCCGGTATTGCCATGGTCTGCACCGGCAGGCGTCACTTTTTGCACTGAGGGCAGCCCAAACTCTCGCAAGTGGCAACGCCTGTCACGGGGTGGGATCCCTCGGCTCGCTCGCACAACTGCCGCAGAGCCGCCCGATCCACGTAGGCCTCGCTGAAATCGGCGCCGGCAATCTGCGCCCCCTGCCAAGCCACTCGCGCGGCAATCGCCCCTGTAAGGTTGGCCCCCCTGAGATCGGCTCCGGCCAAATTGGCCAGATCCAAGAGGCTATTGCTCAAGTCGGCGCCCGACAGATTGGCCTCTGCCAGATTGGCTTTGGTAAATGCCGCCCCCGCAAGGTTGGCCCCATGCAGATCGGCGCCCTGCAAGTTGGCCCCGACAAAGCTGCTGCCCCGACAATCTTGGCCGGACAAATCCTGACCCTGCAGATCGGCATTGCTGAAATTGAGACGGGTTTGGCTGCCTGCCGGGGCTCCCCAGAGGAGCCACAGCAACAGAATGGCCGCCAGCAAGATGCCCAGCTTCCCGAAGTTGCGCCGGCAGGTCGAGGGGTTGGATTTTGCAGCCATTGGGGATCCCTAGATTGCTCGGCCACCATTCTTGCCGATTTTCTTCTCGCTCATCACACAGGGGCTGCTGCAAACTTCGATGCACCTCCCCTTGCAGCAGAGATTATCCGCCGTAGGTCACATTCCGCTCGGTGGTGCGAAATTGCAGGATCGTCAGCCCCACCACAATGAGAAACAGCACAATGGATTGCGCAGCAGCCCTGCCCAAATTTCCCGAAGACACTCCAATTTTGTAGATCTCGTAGATCAACACCGAGGTGGATCCCGAAGGGCCGCCGGCAGTCAGCAAATCAATGGTGCCAAAGATATCGAAAAATGCATAGGTCATGTTGGTAATCACCAAAAAGAAGGTGATGGGGGAAAGCAGGGGTAGGGTAATGGCAAAAAAGCGACGAAGAGCGCCGGCTCCGTCAATGGCAGCCGCCTCCAGCAGATCTTTGGGCAGATTTTGTAGACCGGCCAGGTAAAACAAAATGTTGTAGCCCATCTGCTTCCAAACGCTGGCAAAGATCACCACCCAAGGGGCCAAGTTGGGATCGCTCAGCCAGTTCAAACGTGGGATCCCTACCAGCCCCAGTAAATAGTTAGCTACGCCGCCCAAAGGGTTGAACAGGATGAAGAAGATGATCCCGGCCACCGCCGGCGAAATGGCGTAGGGCCAGATCAACAAAACACGATAAATCGCCGCCCCGCGAATGGGCTGATAGGCCAACGTGGCGATCAACAGGGATCCGCTCAGTCCCAGCACCACGATGGCCGCCGAAATGGCAAAGGTAATCCCCAGGCTGCGCAGATAGGTGGCATCCGTCAGCAAGGCAGTAAAGTTATCCACACAAACGAAGCGGCTGCGCGGCGCCCCCACAAAGGTGAGCAGGGTGGAAAGGCGCAGGGTATCCAGCCCTGGGTAGTAGAGAAACACCACCAAGATCGTGAAGGTGGGCAACAGAAGCAGCCAGGCCAGCCACCCCTGCTTGAAGATACCCCTCTCTTGGGGAGTTGCTCTTTGGATCCCCAGGCGGCGCTCCTGTTCCTTGCGGATCCACGCCAGCAGCGGCCAGAGAGGGATGGCCATGCCCGCCAGCACCAGCCCCACACCAAAAACCAGGTCGATGACCTTGCGCTCCGGCGCAAAGGTGCAAAAATCCAGCGGCACCATGAAGATCAGGGATCCCAGCCCTCCTGCCAGCCCCCCCAGAGCCGCCCCCAGCAGCACAGGTCGCTCGATGCGCCGAAAACGGGATCCCACCCAGAGGGCCCCTGACAACCCTGCCAGCAGTGGCACCAGCACTTGCATCCATTGCCCCATGTTCTCTCTCCCCTCTAACCTTGCAAAAGCCAGGAAAGGGGCAGGCCGCCGCCCACCCCCTATCCTCGATTTCGCCGTCAATCTGGCGGCATCCTAGCTCCTAACCAATTACTGATAGAGGGAGTTGTACTCGGCCAGCAGGCGGTTGGCAGTCTCGTTGGCCTTGGCCATGGCTTGGGCCGGCTCCCCGCCTTTGAGCATGAGATCCTCCATGGTTTGGGTGACCACATTGCGAATCTCGGGAAAAGCCCCCAACAGCGCCCCACGGGTGGCAGGAGTGACCTTGGAGTTGTTGATTTGGTCGCTGGCGGTGAAGAAGTTGGGGTTTTCCTTGAACCAGCCCTGCGACTCCAGCAAGGCTACCGAGCTTTTGCGAATGGGCAGATAGCCGGTTACCTTGTGCCATTCGGCAGCATTTTCGGTGTTATTCAGCCACAACATGAAGGTCAGCGCCCCCTCTTCCACCTCTTTGGGCAGATCTTTCACCAACCAAAGGCTGGCGCCCCCAATCAAGTTCCCCGTCCAACCCTTGTCGGCGTTGTAGGGCATGCGGGTGGTGACCAGCTCGATGTTGTTCTGCTTGGCGGCGTTGGTGATGTTGGCCGCGTCGGCGCTGCTGGTGATGGCCATGGCAACGGTGCCGGTTTGGATGGCCTGCTCCGTGGCCGCCCAATCCCGCTGCTTGCCGCTGTAGATGTAGTAGCGTTTGTCGTACATCCCTTTCCACCAAGTAGCAATGGCTACTGAAGGCTCCGAGTCCAAAAAGACCTGGGTGGCCCGGGCGGCACGGCCATTTTCGTTGTTGGCCAAGAGAGCATCTTGCTGCGCCATCCACTGCTCGTAGAACCAGCCGTGGTTGGGCCAGGTGACGCAGCCCTGAGGAGCGTCGGGAAGCGCCATGATCTTCTCGCAGGCGGCTTCCAGCTCCTGCCAGGTGGCCGGCGGCTTCTCGATCCCGGCTTTCTTCAAAATGGCGGTGTTGGAGTAGAGGATGGGGCTGGAGCTGTTCCAGGGCATGGAGGTGAACTTGCCGTCCAGGGTGTAGTAGCTCACCACCGGCTCGATAAAATCGTCGAAGTTCACCGGGATCCCGTTCACCTCGGTGCGGTTGCCCAGCGCATCGGCGATGGACTTGAAGTAGCCGAAATCCCGTGCCCGTTGGGTGCCCACCTCAAACCACTGCACCACCGAAGGAGCTGCATTTTGTTGAATGGCCAGGTCGGTGGCCTGTTGAATTTCTTCGTAGTTGCCGTAGCCCTCAACAGTTACGTTGTACTGAGGAAATTGCTTGTTAAACTCTGCCGCTTTTGCGCGGGCCCAATCGAGACGGTTATCGGTAAAGGCAATCCAAACTTTGACGTTGGCAGGAGACTGGGCAAAGCTGTCGGCAGCCAGGAAGGCAGC
>NZ_JANSJH010000074.1:11862-13467 GCF_047462495.1 Synechococcus sp. H55.2
GGGATCCCCTGCTCAAGGCTGCCCGACCTGCCGCCGCAGCGCCTGGATCCCTGCGGCTAGACCCAACAGGACGATCAGCAGCAGGGTGCTCAGGGCCGCCGCCTGGTGGGTGTAGCCCCCTTGTTGCAAGCCAAAGATGAGCCACCCAAAGGTTTCCGAGCGGGAGGTTACCAAGAGGGCAGAGAGGGTCAGCTCGGCAAAAGATTGCAAAAACACCAGCAACACCGCTGCCGTTAAGGCCGGTGCCAGCAGGGGCAGCAGAATGTGGCGAAAGGTTTGCAGCAGAGATGCCCCATCCAGGCTGGCTGCCTCCTCTAGGCTGGTGTCCAGGCTGCGCCAAGCAGCTTGCATCGGTTGCAGCGCCAGGGCCAAGAACCGCCCCAGATAGGCCATCAGGATCAGCCATAGGGTGCCGTAGAGGCTCAGACCCGGCAGGGGCGGGGGCAACCACACCAAAATGAGGGACAACGCAAAAATCAGGCCCGGCAGGGCATAGGGCAAGTCCACGAGGAAGCTGAGCAGCGCCAGCAGCCGTACTTTCAACCGGGTCAGGGCATAGCCCAAGATCGTCGCCATCCCGCTGCAGAGCAGCGCTGCTCCTCCCGCCAAGCCCAAACTGTGCAGCGTGGCGCGGCGGGCCCGCTCCAGCTCAAAAAGAACCAGGCGGAAATGCTCCAGCGTCAGGTTAGACCAGACTAAGGGCAGGCCATAGGCCCGCAGCAGGGCAGTTGCAGCCATGGCCAGCAAAGGCCCGAGAATGAGCAGCAAGGCTGCGGCGAAGAGGATCCCGCTGAGCAGCCAACCCAGCCAGCCCAAGCGATAGGGATCCGGAGGGGCCTCGCCTGGATCCAGCCCCTCCTGAGGCTGCTGTGACCAGGCCAAAAAGAAGAGGGCCGGCAGGCCAAAGAGCAACGCCAGCGCCGCGCTGCGCCCAAACCCATCCCCGCCGAAGTTGATCACCTCTTGGTACAGCAGGGTGGGCAAAGTCAGGTAGCGTCCTGGGATCCCCAGCAAGGCCGGGATCCCGAAATTGCCCCAGGCCCCCAGGAAGGCCAGCGCCGCCGCTGCCGCCACAGAGGGCCGCAACAGGGGCAGGGTGATGAAGAGCCAAACCTGCAGCAGGTTTGCCCCATCCAGTTGGGCCGCCTCCTGAGCTTGCCTGGAGAGCCGGCTCAAGCCCGCCACCAGCGTCAGGTAGGCAATTGGCAGCACAAAAAGAGCCAGCAGCAGAATGATCCCCCCCGGCGTGTAGAAGCTCCACAGGGATCCCTGCTTCCCCAAAATCCAGCGCAGCCCCTGCTGCAAATAGCCCACCGGCCCGGCCCATTGGATCCAGGCCAAGGCCAAAACCTGGGGCGGAACCACGAGGGGAGATAAAAAGAGCACCCGCAGGATGCCGCGGCCCGGCAAATCTGTCTGGGTGGTGAGTACCGCCAGCACCAGGCCGCCGACCAGCGCCAATGTGGCTGAGACCGTCGACACCCAAAGGCTGTGAACCAGCGCCAGATGGACGCGGGGCGTTTCCAGCAACCAGCGGATGTTCTCAAAGGAAAGCCCTTCCCCTTCGCTGCTCAAGGCTCGCTGCAACAGCTTCCAGAGGGGATA
>NZ_JANSJH010000074.1:13567-14878 GCF_047462495.1 Synechococcus sp. H55.2
TTGTCGGCCTCGCGGCTTTCGGCCAACTCCGCTGCCGGGGCGCTCAAGATCTTCAGCTCGCTCAAAGCGGGGAAACCTTTTGGCGGCGTCACACCCTGCCGCAGCGGCATGTAGCCCATCTCAGCAGCGACCTCCTGCCCCTTCTGAGACAGCAAGAAGTCCACAAAAGCCTGGGCAGCTTCCAGGTTGGGCGTTCCTTTTACAATTCCCACCGGCTCGGTAATCACCGGCACGCCCTCCTTGGGATAAACTACCTCCACCGGGGATCCCTCGTTGCGGCTGCGAATGGCAAGAAAGTCCACCACCATGCCGTAGCTTTGTTCGCCACCGGCGACGTTGCGGGCGACAGCGCCATTGCCCTGCACCAGCACAGTTTTGTTCTTTTTCAGCGCTTCGTACCACTCCCAGCCCAGGCCGGGGGTACGGGTGATCACCCCCAAATTGTAGGCGGCAGCACCCGAATAGGTGGGGCTGGGCATCACCAGCTGGCCTTCCGGAACCTGGGCTAGGGCTGCCCAGCTATCGACAGGCTGGGCTTTGGCCGTGTTGTAAACGATCACCGTGGCCAGGATCTTGGTGCCGAAGTAGCGGCAGTCTGGATCGTAGTAGGTGGCGGCGATGGCCTTGGCTTCAGGGCTGCAGTAGGACTCCAGCAAATTGCGGGATTTCAGCAACTCAAAAGTAGGCGCATCGGCCACCAGCAACACATCGGCTTGGGAACTGCCCTTTTCTGCTTCCAGCAAAAAGCGGCTGATCACCTCCTCGGTGCCGGAGCGAAAGATCTCCACGGAAACTTCTGGATAAACTTCTCGAAACGCAGCCACGGTTTTCTGAGCGTCTGCATCGGGTTGGGAAGTGTACAAGCGCAATGTCCCGGAAGGCTTGGCCCAGGCTGGGTTCAGGGATCCCCACGCAAAAGGCTGGGCAAAAGCCACGCTGCAAAGCACCGCCAACAGAGATAGAGGACGCACGGCGATTCTCCTAACCACTCCGAAATTGGGTCTTGTGTTCACTCTCACTTTACTGCCGATCTGGCACATCGGATTTTCCCTTATTTCCGGGGTGGAGTACAGCTCAGAATATCTATACCTCAACAACAATGATCCAAAAGTTATCTGCAAGTTATTTTGGGATTAAGCTTTGATTAACAAAAAGTTGCCGGTCAGATTGTGGGAGGAAGGAGCGCATTTTGGTTCAACAGCTATGCTGTCTTTATACTTCGGCCGCAGGGATCTGAAAGCAGCTTCTTCATCCAACTCCTCATCGAGAAGCTCAACCAAGACAACCAGCTTCCGACTTCACCCGCCGTCC